>JBPYEF010000058.1:0-9157 GCA_051985875.1 Hyphomicrobiaceae bacterium | reverse complement strand
TGCTGGGCTTCCAATAACTTCACACACACCCGTCGACGTAGATCGACCTAGGTGGACACGATTGCGTCGGCGATTTTTTCCGCGGTCATCAGCGTTGGGAAGTTGGTATTGGCACAGGGTACCAGGGGAAAGATCGAGGCGTCGACCACGCGCAACGCATCGATGCCGCGCACGCGGCCCTGGGGATCGGTTACGGCCATCGGATCGCCATCGGCGCCCATGCGTGCGCTGCATGAGGCGTGCCACACCCCAATCGCCGCCTTGCGCACAAATGCCTCCAGTGCCTCATCGTCGCGCATCAGGTCGGCGAACTGGAAGCCTTCGGTGATGAACCTACTGATGAGATAACTTCTGAGTGCCGGCGGACCGTCGAGCAGCTTGCCGGTGATGCCCGTGAGCAACCGGTTCCTGGCATTGACCACGCCAATCTTGCGCACCCGGTCCGTATAGCTGGCGGGGAACGGGTCGGATGTGACCGCTTGCATCACCGGCGTGCTGTACAACGATCCGAGCTTGCGGAACGCCGCCTTCAGACGCTCCAAGTCACGCCGATCGGAGAGCAGGTTGAACTCGACCAATGGCTCATCGCGCCAATCCGGCGACAATAGCTTCACCTCCCCGCGTTCCGAGCAGGTGTGATAGACGGCAATCAGGAACGAGGCGATGCGCTCGCCGATGGCATGCCATGCGGACTTGCTGACGGCGACCACGAACATGTCTCCCGGGTGCATGCCAGGCAGCAAGGAGGAATAGCGCAGGCCGACGTGGATATGGCGGCGAGTGAAAGCGTTGACGCGTCCGTGCGGCTTGACGAAAGCGGAAACGGAGATCGAGGGATGGTCCATGAGGCGCTGGCCGACGCCGGGCAGGTGGTGGCGTACCTCGATGCCGAGCTCCTTCAGATGGCCGACGGGACCAATGCCGGCGCGTAACAGATGTGCCGGAGAGTGAATAGCGCCGCACGATAGGATGACCTCGCCGGCCCGTAGCTCTTGGCGCGCACCGTCAATCGACGCGACCACGCCGACGCAGCGCTTGCCCTCGAACAAAAGCTCGCTCGCTTGCGTGTTGGTGGCGATGGTGAGATTGCGGCGCTGGCGGGTGGTCGGATCGAGGTAGCCGACCGCCGCCGAAACGCGGCGCTCGTAGGCATTGGAAATGGCAATCGGATAATAGCCATCCTGCCACTCGCCGTTCTGATCGGGCACGTATGCAAACCCCGCGCTCTTGAACGCTTCGGCCGCGGCCTTGGCATGTCCGGTCCACAGCTCGGGAAAGATGCGACGCACGGGAATACGCCCATCCTTACCGTGTAGCGGGCCGTCGAAGTCCATGTCGCGCTCGACCTTCTTGTAATAGGGCAGCACGTCCTTCCAGCCCCAGCCGCGTGCGCCGCGCGCCACCCATTCCTCAAAGTCGGCAGGTGCACCGCGGTTGGCGAGCTGGCCGTTGATCGAGGAGCCTCCGCCGAGGACGCGGGCTTGCTCGTACTTGCGCCGCGGCGGCGGGTTGTCCTGCGGATTGTTGTGGGAGACGACCTCGGTGCGCACCTTGAGCTCGGTCCAATGGAAGCGCGGATCAAAGTAGGCGACGCCCGGGTAGCTGTCGTCGATCTCTGGCGGGACCTTGCCGTGCGGCGTGTCCTGGCCGGCCTCGAGCAGCAGCACGGCGGAGGAACTGCGGGCCGAGAGCCGATTGGCCAACACCGAACCTGCCGAGCCGCCGCCGACGATGATGAAGTCGTAAACCATGCTTACCCCTCAACCTCAGGGCGCGCCGAGCGGCGCGCACTCAGAGTGCCTCGCGGCGGCGAGTATGTCACGCGGCGCTCCCCCCGTGCGCGCCTTTTTTTGCACGGCCGCGTGCGGCGCCGCTGAGCGTGCACGGCAATGTTCCAGGCGGAACAGCGGCCGTGCGCTGAATGTCTGAGCTTGCCCACACCCGTCACGCGGCACCCGTCGGGCCGCAGCGCAGGGGATCAGTGGGTCGGTTAGTGCGAAAGGCAGAAGAACCATGACAAGCCATCAACTCGCCGGCGCGGATGCGGGCGTACGCGAAGGTCAGGTGTCCTGGCGCGACGCGCTGACCTCGCACGGTCTGAAGGCGGCGGCACTCTCGCTCGGTAAGTCGCTCGGCGGCACGGCGGTCGCGCCGCGCACGGACGCGAGCGAGAACTATGCGCCAGCGCCGTGCTTCTCACAGCTTCCCGTGTACCAGGCCATGAACAAGCATCGCAGCATCGCCGACATGTTCGGTCTCAAGAACCCCTTTTACCGCGCGCACCAGGGCCGCCTCGGGGCGGAGACGAGATGCGAAGGTCGCGCGCTCATCAACTTCGCCTCCTACGACTACCTCGGGCTCAATCAGGAGCCGGCCGTCGCCGCCGCGACCAAGGCGATGATCGACGCCTGCGGTACCTCGGTGTCCGCCAGCCGGCTCGTTGCCGGCGAGCGGCCCCAGCACCGCCAGCTCGAGGCGGCGCTCGCCGCCTTCTATGGCACGGAGGAATGCCTCACTTTTGTCAGCGGCCACGCGACCAACGTGTCGACCATTGGCATCCTGATGAGCGGCGAAGATCTGATCGTGCATGACGAGTTGATGCACAACAGCGCCTTGATGGGAGCCAAGCTCTCGCGGGCGACCACCCTCGCCTTCCGTCACAACAATCTCGACCATCTCGAGCAGTTGCTGCGTGACAACCGCGGCAAGCACAGGAACGCCTTGATCCTCGTTGAGGGTCTCTACTCCATGGATGGCGATTTTCCCGACCTGCCGCGGCTGATCGACATCAAAAGGCGTTTTGGCGCCTGGCTGATGGTCGATGAGGCGCATGCACTCGGCGTGCTTGGCCGCACAGGGCGTGGCATTGCCGAACACTTCGCGGTCGAGCCGACCGAGGTCGACATCTGGATGGGCACGCTGAGCAAGACGCTCGCCAGCTGCGGGGGATATGTTTGCGGCAATAGGCATCTGATCGAGATTCTCAAGTACCAGGCGCCCGGTTTCGTTTATTCGGTCGGCCTCTCGCCTCCGGGCACGGCTGCAGCCCTCGCCGCCCTGCAGATCCTGCAAACCGATCCGGCACGCGTTGCCAGCCTGCAGGAGAACGGGCGGCTGTTCCTCGCCGAGGCGAAGCGGGCAGGTCTCGATACCATGACCAGTGCCGGCTACTCCGTCGTGCCGATCATGGTCGGCTGCTCGGTGCGCGCCGTCAGGCTCACCGAGCGGTTGTTCGAGCGCGGCATCAACGCACTGCCGATCATCCATCCGGCGGTGCCGATGAAGGCGGCGCGATTGCGCTTCTTCCTCACTGCCCGACACACCGCCGCGCAGATCAAGGCCAGCATTGCCATCATCGCCGAGGAGCTGGCCGCGATCGCCCACCGCCAGTCGTTGGTCGAACGCGCAACCCTCGCCGTCGTCGCACGCTAGAGCGCGTTGCTATCGGTGTCTGCACGCCGTCGCCGCCCGAAGGCGGCGGCACGCGCCGTCCAGGCGATACTAGGCACGCTGCGCCCGCAAGTCGCCGCGCGCCTGTGCCGCCCTCGCGCGCGGCTACGTGCACCGTGCGCCTTGCCTTCGCTTACCGGGAGCGCATCGACCCGCCGACCTTCGCGCACTCACGGGGGCGCGCCTGTATCGGGCGGAACAGCCAGGAGGGCGCAAATTGCGTAAAAGCGCACACACGTGCCCGGACAGCGGGGAAACGCTGCAACGCCGACCAGAGGTGTCCCATGAACAAGCTGCTCAGCCGTTTCAGCCGGTTCCTCGCCGTATCTCCGCTCCTGCTCGTCGCCGCTACCGGCAGCGCCCTGGCGGCAGGCGACCCGGTCGGCACTTGGATCGACCACACCGGCCGCGGTGCGGTTGAGATCTCCCCCTGCAACGGCGCCCTGTGCGGCCGCATCGTCTGGCTCAAGGCGGCCGCGGATCAGGAAGCCTGCGGCATGCAGATCATCGGCAATGCCAGACCCGCCTCCGCGGGTAAGTGGGACGGCGGGTGGATCTACGACCCGGAGGCGAGGGCGAAGTACGATGTCGAGCTGACGCCGCTTGGCGACAACAAGCTGAAGGTGCTCGGTTATGCTGGCACCAAGATGTTCGGAGAGACCATGACATGGACGCGCGCACCCGCTGACCTCAAGCGCTGTGACCAGGCCGCGGCCGAACCCCGCGCGCCCGAACCGCACGCGTCCGTGCCGCAGGACGATCCCGGGCCGTCGGCGCCGCCCGCCGCGGCGTCGCCGGAGCGAGGCATGGACCCTGGAACACGCGAGCCCGCACGCCAGGCGCGAGGTGCGACGAGACAGTGCGGGATCAAGATCGACGGGCTCGGCGAGCTCACCTTTCCGTGCCCGCAATGAGAGCGCGCGACCGTTGGCGCCTCGGTTGCCTACCAGGGCAAGCGCGCGGCCGGGGGCGGCCGGACGTAGACTGAGAGTGTGAGCGGCACCAACATCCTCCTCCCGCTCTCGGTCTTTCCCCCTGTGGCGGCGCGGACGCGGCGTGCGATGCGATGGCGTGTGCGACCGCCGAGAGCGTCCGCCCTCGCGTATGGCCCGAGCTATGCGCCATCAAGGCGGTGGCGCGAACCTCGAGCTTCCCCCCTAGGGCACCTCGCCGTCCGCTGGCATCTCGAACCCCTTGACCCGTCCCGAAGATGTCGGCGACATCGACGGCATCGCAATGCAGGGTGCGGGCATGATGGCGGTAAGACGCAAGGGAGCGCGGCCGGGAGCCGGCAACGGTGCCCCGTCGCCGAACTCGTCGTGCGCCTGCCGTGTGCGGATGCCGGCGGAGTGGAACGCGGGGTGCAGGCAGCGCCGCGAGGCGCGACGGCTTCTTGCGCGGTCATCTGATTGCTGCCAAGCCTGAGCTGACGGCGCGGGTGCGCTCGGCGCGCAAGCCGGATGGGCGATCAACAAATGCGTTCGTGCCGGGCGCTACACTGCGGGTGGCTTCTTGCCGCATGAGCGTGACAGCTGGTGCGCGGCTTGGGGGTGGAGCATGGAACGGCAGGACGCACGCCCAGGGACGGGCCGCCCATGCACCGGGGCTGCTGGCGCAGAACTGAAGATGGTCAATCTGGCTTTGCAGGGCGGAGGAGCGCATGGCGCGTTCGCCTGGGGGGTACTCGAGTGCCTGCTGAAGGACGGCCGGATCGGGATTGATGGCATCTCGGCCACCAGCGCGGGGGCGATGAACGCCGTAATGCTCGCGCACGGCTACGTGCAGGGCGGTCGGGAAGGCGCGTGCAGGGCCCTCGACGCGTTCTGGACGCGCGTCGCCAGGGCGGCGAACGCGTTCCCGTTCGGCGCCTGGGCATCGGCGGCATTCGCGCACTGCTTCGAGTTCAGCCCGATGTTTCCCGCCTTTGACGTGTTCGTGCGGCTGTTCTCGCCCTATCAGTTCAATCCGGTAAACTTCAATCCCCTGCGCACGATCCTTGAGCAGTGCGTCGATTTCGACCGGTTGCGCGCCAGCACGCGTATCAAGCTGTTCCTCAGTGCCACCAACGTGCGCACCGGGAAGGTGCGCGTGTTCGAGAACGCGGACATTACCGTCGACGCGGTGCTGGCATCGGCCTGCCTGCCGACCGTGTTCCAGGCGGTGGAGATCGATGGCGAGGCCTACTGGGACGGCGGCTACATGGGCAATCCCGCGATCTTCCCGCTGATCTACGGCTGCCAATCGCGCGATGTCGTCGTCGTGCACCTCAACCCCGTCGCCCGCCCGGACGTGCCGAAGACGGCGACCGAGATCATCAATCGCAGCAACGAGATCGCCTTCAATTCCTCCCTGCTGCGGGAGATGCGGGCAATCGATTTCATCACCCGCCTGATCGACGCGGGTAAGATCACCGACCGCAGCATCAAGCGCCTGCTCATTCACTCGGTCGATGCCGAAAGCTCGATGCCGAGCCTCGGCGTCAACAGCAAGCTAAACGCCGGCTGGGAGTTCCTGAGCCATCTTAAGACGCTTGGCCAGGAGAAGGCCGAGGAGTGGCTCGCCGCCAACTACGACAACCTTGCGGTACGCTCGACAGCGGATTTTTCGCTCTACCTGTGAAGATCGGCCGGGGCAAGGGTGCTCGCCCGCCCGGACGCGCGAGGAATAGAGCATGACAGCCGGCGGCGCCCGGCCGCCAAACGGTCGATCACCCCGCACGGAGACCTGACATCGCCCGGCGATCGCCATTGACCTGGCAAGCGCCCGCGGTCGTGTTGGCCATTGCAACTTCACGGCTGCAAATGCCTGCGCTGCAATGCGCTCGAGGACGCGATCGAGCACTGCGCAGCTGGGCCCGGCCTGGTCGGCACAGCGTCTCCGCGACCGTCTCCCCGGCCTTGCGCAAACGGCTCCCAAAGGCCAACTACCAGCCCCGGCACGACCGCGCGCTCCACGGGGCAGGTGCGGCCATGCTTTCCGGTTCCCTGAACTCGAGTTCCATCTGCTCGAGGATGCGCTGGCAATCAGTACTGCTCCAGCGCCGATATGCGCAACTGCTTCACCGTGTTCTCGTTCACCATTGGCGACAATAATTCCCGGCCGAGTCGGGTCGAGATTGTCATGGTTTTCGTATGGGTCGGTTTGAAAAAGCCGCTGAGCAAGCGGCAATGGCAGAAATACTCAAACGACGCAGCAAGCTGGTTATAGTTTGTGTTCTCGGTCAGTGTGCGCAGCGCGCAGTCGGCACAAAATCTTTTGGAACAATAGGTTTTTCAGTAGGAACGATTTGACGCTGCATGCCGCGGAATATCACCGATTACAAAATCGTTAACTCAGAATGCACTTTTGAAGCGGCATCGCCGTTGCGGCGGCAACACGCGCCAGCCGATGAGGGAGGCGCCCAAAGGGGCGCCCTTGATGATCTCGACGTTAGAAGCTACAAGGGGTGAGTGGGAAGGTTGGGAGGAAGCTTGAGATGCGTACTTGCAGTTGCGTTCGCACCCTTTTTGCATCTTGCGTCCTCGCGCTGTTTTCGAAGATTGCGTTCGCCCAGGCTCCCGCGCCGCTGCCGCCACCGATCCCATTCCAAGAAGCTTTGCTGAAGGCTGCGAATGATTTGTTCAAGAACGCGAATCTGCAAGACGCTCCCGACAAAGTGACGCTCGTCATCGACCCGCTGATCGACGGTAACACCGGCGCACAATCCATTGCCACCCAGTCAATGGGCCGACGTATCACAGATTTGGTCAAGAGCAGCTACCCGCGCTTCTCAGTGGATCGCTTTACCACGTCCGTGATCGAGAAATCACCCGTCGTCCTGATAGGAACATTTACAGCAATAAACAGTGGAGGAGCCGCGAGCGGCCCGCGCGATGCCTACCGGATTTGTCTGGCACTGGCCGACCTCAAGAGCAAGAAGCTTATCTCGAAGGGTTTTGCGAGGGCGCTGCCGCAAGGTATCAATCAGACGCCGATCTCCTTCTTCCAAGACAGCCCAGTTTTCGTGAAGGATCCGACGACTGATGGCTACGTGAGAAGTTGTCAGGGCACAAAGGCGGGCGATCCAATCCAACAGGCATACGTCGACCGAATCCGTGTTGCAGCGCTCGTTGGTGATGCAATAGACGCTTACGATGGTCGCAAATACAAGCAAGCGCTCGAACTTTATCAGCGCGCCGCAAAAACCGAAGGCGGGGAGCAATTGCGCGTTCTCAACGGTGTCTACCTCGCCAACTGGCGGCTCCGACGAAAGGCTGCGGCCGAAGAAGCCTTTGGAAAAATCGTGGATTTCGGCCTTAAGACCGACCCCGATCATCGTCTCGCCGTCAATTTCCTATTTCGCAAGAATTCGTCGCGGTTTGACCGACAAGACAAGGAATACCCCATGTGGGTGCGGCAGGTCGCTCAACGCACGGCCAAAGCCAGTGGTTGTCTAGAAATCGTCGGTAATGCGAGTGCCACGGGTCCTGCCGCACTCAACGATCGTTTGTCGCAATTGCGCGCGGAGTACGTCAGAGACCGTCTGGTGCAGCAGGCAAAAGGTCTGCATCAGCGGTTGATTACAACCGGTGTCGGCTCTCGGCAGATGCTGGTGGGCACGGGCAAGGACGATGCGAGTGATGCTCTCGATCGTCGGGTTGAATTCAAGACGATTACCTGTAATTGACGATAATCACGCGACACCTTTCAACGGTCAACCGCGAGGGTTCTAACGACGCGAAAGCCCACATCATCAAAGCGAGAGGATGCGGGTGCCTTGCCGCGCACGGACACCCGTAACATCCGGGCAGTTGCCGACCAAGATCCCCCGCGGACGGCATGCAATTGGCATTGGCCGGAGGTAAAAGGTTGGCCACCGGTTGGAATCACGGCGAGGCTGTCACTGTAACAGTCTTCCACCCATTCCCAGGCGTTCCCCATAAGGTCGAAAATACCAAACGCGTTGGCCTTAAACGAACCGACTGGCGCAGTGTGTACGTATCCGTCGTTGCAGTGGAGGTAATCCCAGGTATTGGGCAATCCAGCTGCGCTTGCACTTTGATCAGCGCCATTACCGTAGCCACACAAGTCGGATTCGCCAATCGCTGAAGCAAAGCGCCCCGTCGTTCCAGCGCGACCCACATATTCCCACTGCGCTTCAGACAGCAGCCTGTAGGACTTGCCAGTGATGGCGGACAGCCAATTGGCATACGCGCTAGCGTCTTCCCAGCTCACGCAAACGACGGGATGTGTACCCGATTGCGCAAATCCCGGATTGCGGAAGGAA
This sequence comes from Hyphomicrobiaceae bacterium, assembly GCA_051985875.1. GTDB lineage: Bacteria > Pseudomonadota > Alphaproteobacteria > Rhizobiales > Hyphomicrobiaceae > AWTP1-13. The sequence goes on along the minus strand of JBPYEF010000058.1, from coordinate 441 downwards.
CGATTGTCTCGCTCTTTCGGCTCATTTCCCTCAAGGGTCCAACATTTCTCCGCTACGGGATGGTTGGCGGCCCGCACAAATGCTTCGAACTGATCCCTTGTAACCTCGAAGCGACCTACGGCAAGCGGCTGACGGATGATAACCTTGCGCTGCGGGCCCTCATTTTGCGCGGCGGCGCCGGAGACAATCTCCTCCTTACTTGATCCCATTTGAAATTCACCGGGACGGACGGGAACCAATTCCGGACAGTCGGCACAGTCGCGGAAGTAATTCTCGTTGAGATGTGCGCGATCCGCCGACAGCTCGGCCTGTCGCTTGGCCTCCGCCTCCCTGCGCTCCCCGGCTTGCAGTTCGGCTTGCCGCTTTGCTTCCGCCTCTTTCTGCTTCTTGGCATCCAGCTCGGCCTGCCGCTTGGCCTCGGCCTCCCGTTCGGCTTGCAGC
>JBPYEF010000057.1:0-3799 GCA_051985875.1 Hyphomicrobiaceae bacterium | reverse complement strand
GCGCAGGCGATGATCTGGTCGCGGACAAGCGCGGCGATCTCCGCGTCGCCGAACCCGATCTCGGTCAGCACCTCGCGGCTTTGGGCCCCGAGCCGCTGCGGCGCGAGGCGCACCTCGGCTGCCTCGCCGTCGTAAAGCACGGGATGGTTGACGAGGGTGACGGGTGCGCCGGTGTCGCCGCGGCCGGCGGTGTGCACCAGCGCCTTCATGTGTGCGACCTGCGGATCTTCCAAGATCTCACCGTAGCCCCGTACCGGCGCGTGCCAGATGCCAAGCGGCTGCATGCGTGCGATCCAGGTGCTGGTCGTCGCGCGCGCAAGGTGGTCCGCGATCAGCACACCGATCTCGTCGCGCTTCACCCAGCTTTCGCCCTCGCCGTAGCTGGCAAGTCGCGGCTCGGGCAGGGCATCGGCGAGCGCGGCGAGTGGAGAGAGCGATACGGCAAGGTGGCCGTCCGCGGTCGCATAGACACCGTACGGGGCGGCGAAGTACCACCCGGCAACGTGCCGCGGGGCATGGATGGCAGGCCGCGCGCCGGCGTTGCTCCATGCGACCAGCGATTCGGTCTGCAGGTCGAGGGCTGCCTGCATCAGGCTGGCGTCAACCCGGCAGCCCCGACCGCTGCGTTGCCGGCGCACCAGCGCGGCAAGGATGCCCATGGCGAACAGCGCGGCCCCGTGGTGGTCGATGACGGAGGCGCCGGCGGGCCGCGGCGCGTCGGCGGAGCCGGTGATCGCCATCATGCCGAACAGGGCCTGGGCCAGCAGGTCTTGCCCCGGCTTGTCGACGTAGGGTCCATCGGGTCCATAGCCGGATGCGGCGGCATAGATCAGTCCCGGGCGGCGCGAGCTCAACGCGCCATAGCCTAGTCCCAATCTCTCCATCACGCCGGGACGGAAGTTCTCGGTGACCACATCGGCCGTGTCGACGAGGCGCAGGGCGATCTCGCGGCCCTTGGCGGACTTGAGATCGAGGGCGAGGCTGCGCTTGTTGCGGTTGGCGCACAGGTGCAACGCGCTCTGCCCGTCCGGCCAAACGTTGCCGCTCGCCCACTGCCTGGACCAGGAACCCTCCGTCGACTCGACGGCGATCACGTCCGCGCCGAGATCGCCAAGCGCCTGTACGCCCATCGGTCCGAGCAGAAAGTGATTGAAGCTGACGACCCGGATGCCCTTCAGCAGATCGAGCATGCTGCCCCTTGCGCCAATGCGTGGCACCCCGCGCGTGCAACCTCGGCCGGCCCGAGCGCGGTGCCCGATCCGACCGCGGCGCTATGTGCGGGCGGCCAGCGTGCCGAGTTCCGCAGTCGCGGCATCAAGGGCCTTGCCGTAGCGTGCGACGGCCTCCTCCGCCTCCGACCGGGTCATGCACAGCGGCGGCGAGAAGGAGTTCACCTCGACGAACGGCAGCGGCCGGGTCAGGACGCCCTGCTCGAGGGCCTTGGCTGCGACCAGGCGGTGCGGGGCGGTTTGCGGGGCAAAGAAGCGACGCGACGCCTTGTCGGCGATGAACTCGACGGCCAGCATCTGTCCGATGCCGCGCACCTCTCCGACATAGGGGTTGGAGCCGACGCGTTCGCGCAGCAGGCTCAGCAGGTAGGCGCCGACCTCGGCTGCCTGCTGCGGCAAACCTTCGCGCTCGAGAATATCGATGTTGACGAGCCCGAGCGCGCCGGCGACGGGATGGCCCGAATAGGTGAAGCCGTGCATCACCGGTCCGGACACCGGGGACGCCTCCTTCAGCACGGTCCAAATCTTCTCGGAAATCACCGAGGCGGACAGCGGAAAATACGCGGACGTGATCCCCTTGGCGAGCGTGACGATGTCGGGCTTGAGCCGCAGCGTCCCGGTCGCAAACCATTGCCCGGTGCGCCCGAAGCCAGTGATCACCTCGTCGGCGATGAACAGGATGTCGTGCTTGGCGAGCAGCTGCTCGAGTTGCTCGAAGTAGCCGCGCGGTGGCAGCAGGACGCCGCCGGTGCCCATGATCGGCTCGGCGATGAACGCGGCGATCGTCTCTGCGCCCTCGTGCGCGATCAGCGCTTCGAGATCGGCCAACATGCGCGCGGTGAACGCGGCCTCGCTTTCCCCGGCGTTGGCAAAGCGGAAGTAGTGCGGACAGGACGTGTGCAGCATACCGGGCAGCGGCAGATCGAACGCCTTGTGGAACACGGAAATGCCCGTGAGGCTTCCGGAGGCGCAGGTCAGGCCGTGGTAGGCTCCGTGCCGGGAAATGAACTTCTTCTTTTCCGGCTTGCCGCGCAGGTTGTTGTAGTAGCGGACCAGCTTGACGTTGGTATCGTTGGCATCCGAGCCGCCCGAGCCGAAGAACACCTTGGAGAGCTGGGGCGCACCGGCCGCGTGCAGCAGCCCGAGCACGCGCTCGGCGAGGCGGATGATCGGCTCGTTCGAACTGCCGGCGAAGATGTGGTAGTAGGCGAGGTTCTCGATCGCCCGTTTCGCCGCCTCGGCCATCTCCTTGCGCCCGTAGCCGATGTTGACGCACCATAGCCCCGCGCCGCAATCGATCAGCTCGCGCCCCTGCCGGTCCCTGACGCGCACGCCGCGCGCCTCGAGCATAATGTGGGGCCCCTTCTTCATGTGATCGGCAATGGAGGTATTGGGGTGGAACAAGGTCTCGCGGTCGATGTCTTCGAGAGGATAGTTTCGGGCCGACTTTTCCATGGGAACCCTGCAAGGCTTGAGGGTGGAAGGCGAACGCGACTGCGCTGCGCAGCATAAACCCGCGGCGGCCGGTTTTGAAATGGCTCTTCTCGGCGGCCTGGCGCTGCCGACGCCGGGGCCGCCGCGTCTAAAGGCGCTCAATGCGCCAACACGACCCCGAAGGCACGCATGACCAAGACGCTGTTCATCGATTCGACGCCGGAGATCGACCGGCTGTGGCGGCGCGTGCACGGGCCGGGTGATATCGCCGTCGACATTGCCATGGCGCCGGTGACCGAGGCGGATATCCCCACGCGCATCAGCGGCTACGATACCCTGATCGTCGATGCGACATATTTCCGGGAGGGGACACTCGCGCGCTGCCACGGCCTTCGCCACATCGTCTTCCTCGGCACGGGCGCCGGTAGCTTCATCGACCTTGCCGCCGCCGCACGGCAGGGCATCAAGGTGTCGACCATCAAAGGCTACGGTGACACCGCGGTGGCCGAACACGCCATGGCGCTGCTGTTTGCCGCCGCGCGCAACCTCGCCGCCATGCACGTCAGCCTGCGGGAGGGCAGCTGGCAGGTGCTGCAGGGCGTCGGGCTCAAAGGCAAGACCCTCGGGCTCGTCGGGCTCGGCGGCATCGGCCGGGAGATGGCACGCCTCGGGCAGGGTATCGGGCTCGCTACCATCGCCTACAATCGCTCGCCGGTGCACGAGGCTCCCGTGCCCATGGTCGGCATCGACGAGCTTTTGCCACGGTCGGATTTCGTCAGCCTGCACCTGGCCCTCAACGACGGCACGCGGCACTTTCTTGACCGCGCGCGCCTTTCTGCGCTCAAGGCCGGGGCCATTCTCGTCAATACCGCGCGCGCCGGTTTGATCGACGAGGCGGCACTCGTCGATCTGCTTCGCGCCGGCCACATCGGCCACTACGCCACCGACGTCTATGCGCAGGAACCGCCGGGAGCGAATGAGCCGCTGCGTGCGCTTGCGGGCGTGACGTTGACGGCGCATGCCGCCTACAACACGCCGGAGGCGGCGATGACCATGTACCGGCGCGCCATCGATCTGGCGGCTGCGGGCTGATCCGCGCCGCGCGCTTGCCCTCAGGCGCGCCCGCTGCTGATGGC
>JBPYEF010000056.1:0-6440 GCA_051985875.1 Hyphomicrobiaceae bacterium | reverse complement strand
CGCTGGGGCGGCCATCGATGTGATGCGAATGGGGCGGATCGGTGGCGTTGCCGGGCGCGCCCTAGAACCGGAGCAAGCGCCTGGCAGCATTCGGATCAACCGCGGGATGTGCAGCGGGTGGCATCTGCTGCTGGCCCTGGCCGGGCTCTGTCCCCGCTGCACCTCTCGATTGGCGATCCGGCAGCAAGTGGCCAATGGCCCGCGCATCGGCTAGCATCGCGCGATGACCAGCGACGACCATGGCGATCATGCGGAAACGGGCGGCTCGGAGCTTTCCGAGGTCGAGCTTCGCGTCCGGGCGCTGGAGAGTGTCCTGACGCAGAAGGGCTACGTCGATCCCGCCGCGCTCGACCGCATCATCGCCGCCTTCGAGACGAAGATCGGCCCGCACAACGGCGCGCGCGTCGTCGCCAAGGCCTGGGCTGATCCTCAGTTCAAGCGCGCGCTGCTCGACGATGCGACCGGCGCGGTCAACGGACTGATCGATGGCGAGCGCATCGGCGAGCATCTGGTGGCGGTCGAGAACACGGAGCTGCGCCACAACATGGTCGTGTGCACGCTGTGTTCTTGCTATCCCTGGGACCTGCTCGGGCTGCCTCCGGTCTGGTACAAGTCGGCCGCCTACCGCTCGCGTGCGGTGAAGGAGCCGCGCAGCGTGCTCGACGAGTTCGGCGTCAGTCTGCCGCCGACCACGGAGATTCGCGTGTGGGACTCGACGGCGGAGACGCGGTTTCTCGTGCTGCCGATGCGCCCTGACGGCACCGACGGCTGGAGCGAGGAGCGCCTGGCGCGTCTGGTGACGCGCGATTCCATGATCGGCACGGGGCTCGCCAAGCGTCCGGAAGAGAGCACATGAACGGCGTGCATGACATGGGCGGCATGGACGGGTTCGGCAAGGTGGATCCGGAGCGGAACGAGCCGGTTTTTCACGCCCCCTGGGAAGGCCGTGTCCTGGCGCTGACGCGCGCGATCGGGGCAACCGGCGCATTCAATGTCGATGCCGCGCGCTACGCGCGCGAGCGGCTGTCCCCGCACGTGTACCTCGCGAGCTCCTACTATAAGAAATGGCTGCTCGGGCTGGAGGCAAACCTTCTCGAGTGCCGCTTGGCGGACCGCGCCGAGCTCGACTGCGGACGCGCACTGCACCCGCCGCGAGCGCTGCCGCGGGACAAGCTTGCCCCCGCGGACGTCGCGAGCGTGCTGCGGCGCGGCTCGTATACGCGCCCCCCGGCTGCGCCGCCGCGGTTTGCGGTCGGTGAGCGCGTGCGCGCGCGCAACATGCACCCCAGGGCGCACACCCGCTTACCGCGCTATGCGCGGGGCCGCGTTGGCACGATCGAGCGGTTGCAGGGCTGCCATGTCTTTCCTGACGCGACCGTGGCCGGCAGCGGCGAAGATCCGCAGTGGCTCTATACCGTCGTCTTCGCCGCGCGGGAGCTGTGGGGCGGGGATGCCGACCCTTCGTTGAGCGTCTCTATTGAGGCCTTCGAGCCGTATCTTGAGCCCACCTGACATGGCCAGGCCCACGGACAGCGTGCGGCGCGTTGCGGAGGCCATGGGCGACATTCCGCGTGACGAAGACGGGCCCGTGTTTCGCGCACCCTGGGAGGCACAGGCGTTTGCCATGGCGGTGCTTCTGCACGATGCGGGGCTCTTCGCCTGGAAGGAATGGGCGAAGCTGCTGCACGCGGAGATCGCGCGGGCGCAAGCGGCCGGCGATCCCGACCGCGGCGATACGTACTACGGCCATTGGCTCGCGACGCTGGAGCGGATGCTTGCCGAAAAGGGCGTCGCGTCGGCGGCACAACTCGAGCGTCTGCGCCACGCCTGGAAGCACGCGGCGGATCGCACGCCCCACGGTACCCCGATCGTTTTGACCGCCGAAGACTACTCTTAGAATGGCGTGCGACGAGCCGGGGGGTAAATGGCCTGCGACGCGCCGCGCCGCATCGTCGGTGAAAGGGGAGCAGGTTGCGTCGATTCGCCGGCCAGGGGGCACGTTGTTAGCCCTGCGGCCGCGGACTGTGCGCCAAAAGCCCTGTCCTTGCCATTGCCGTCAGCGCTGCCGAGCTATTTCTCCTGCTCAATCTGCTTTTCGGCATCGCGCTCGTGCGTCTGGCCCTTCTCGATCATGGCGTCGACCTTGCTCTGCTGCTCGTCCTTGCTGATGACCTTTCCCGGTATGACGTCGGGCATGGGTCCAAGCGATGACGAACAACCCGAGAGTACCGCGGTCAGTGCAATGAGCGTGGCACCAAGCGCAAGCTGGGGAATCGGGAGCATCGGATTCGACGTGTAGCCTCCACCGTCCCGGTAACGCACGCAGACGACTTTTCCGTTCGCGACCGTCCGCGGAGTGAGGCAATCCGGCAACAACCGGAAACAGCCGAGCGCGGACATCGTAGCTCCATCGTCATTCCCACGGCCCGCCGTTGTACCACACGCGCCGAGCGGTCTCCGTCCCGTGCGCCCGGTCCAACCAGTGCAGCAGCAGCCATCCCGTCAAAAAGCCACCGATGTGCGCCCACCAGGCGATGCCGCCGATGGCGAACGGCGCAAAGAGCTCGCTGGTGCCCTGGATCACCTGCATCAAGAACCATAGCCCCGCGAATACCATCGCGGGGATAGAGAAGAAGAGGGGAATGAAGACGATCGGCACCAGCACCCGTACCCAGGCGCGCGGGAACCGCGCCGCGTAGGCGGCGATGATCCCGGCGATGGCACCCGACGCGCCGAGCACGGGCATGTAGGATCCGGCATTGAACAGCGCATGCGTGGCGCTGGCGGCGATGCCCGACAGCAGATAAAGGATCAGGAAGCGCACCGGGCCCAGCCGATCCTCCAGTGCCGGTCCAAAGATATAAAGAGTCCAGAGATTGAAGATAATGTGCAGCCATCCCCCGTGCATGAACGTATTGGTCAGAAACGGCGTCAGGTCCGTGGGCGACAGGCCGACCTCCCTTGCCCAGGAGGGATTGAAGTAGCGCAAGGGAACAAGCGCATGCCGGTACTGAAAGTACTGCAGCTCGGACGGGCTGAGGCCGAGCTGATAGAGGAAGACAACGACGTTCACTCCGATGATCGTCCAGACCACCACCGGCTCGTGGCTTCGTGTGACGCTGTCACGAATGGGAAACACGGGGGCGCGCCCTCGATCCTCTTAGCCCCCAGATTTGGGATCGCCCAGGACCGTGCACAAGCTCCGGCCAGCGAGTTGCCCCTCAGTCCGCTATCCTTGGCGCCCCGGGGTTGCCCCGTCGGTCCGGCTTTGGGCCATCCCACACTGCTCTTCGCTTACCGTCCAAAGCCGCGCGGCGGCCGCGCGATCCTGGGCAGCGGCGCTCGGCACCTCCTCCCGCTGCTCTTTGCCGAAGTAGGCTCCCGACACGTCCGCGACTTCGGGCGCGGTTGCGAGCCAAACCAGGGTCTTCGCACCCTCCTCTGGGGTCAGCGCGAATGCCCCGACCAGCACCATGGCCAGCGTCATGATCGGGCCGTTGTTGCGGTTGAACCCGGTCGCAACCAGGCCCGGATGAAAGCAGTTCGCCGTCACCCCGCTGCCCTCAAGGCGGCGTGCTAGCTCACGGGTGAAGAGTACGTTTGCGAGCTTGGTGGCACCGTAGCGGCGGAATCCGGCGTAGTTTGCATCGCCCCTGAGATCGTCGAAGGGAATGTGCGCACCATGGTGGGCACCGGAGGCGGTAGTGATAATGCGCGCGGGGGCGCTTGCCTTGAGCAGATCCAACAGCAGGGCGGTCAGTAGGAAGGGCGCCAGGTGGTTCAATGCCCAGGTCAGCTCAAAACCATCGGTCGAGAACTGGCGAGTGCGGTACATCGCCCCCGCATTGTTGATCAGAACGTCGAGGCGACCGTAGCGGTCGCGTACCTCGCGAGCCAGGCGGCGCACGGATTCCTGCGCGGCGAGGTCGGCGACAAAAATGTCGACCGGGGCGCCGGCGGCGGCGCGCCCGATGCTCGCCGCGGCATTGCGCGTGCGCTCTGCGCTGCGTCCGACGATGGCGAGCTTCGCGCCGCGTGCTGCCAGCATGCGCGCGGCGGCGAGCCCGATGCCGTTGGTTGCGCCGGTGATCAGGACCTGCTTGCCCTGCAATGGGCGATTTTCATGTGCGCTGGCGTCGGACATACGCCGCGTTCGCTTTCGCGTGTCTAGTTGAAGTGCAGGCCACCGTTCAGCTGCACGGTCTGCCCGGTCATATAGGGGTTGGCAATCACCATCAGTACGCACTGCGCTACTTCCTCGGGCGAACCCGGTCGCCCAAGAGGGATGCTCGCCGCGGCAGCGGCGATGCGGTCAGCAAGCATATCCGTTTGGATCAGCGAGGGCGCGACCGCATTGACCGTGATGCCCTCCTTGACGAGCCGCGCAGCATAGCCGCGGGTCAGCCCTTCCATCCCTGCCTTCGACGCATTGTAGTGCACGCCAACGACGCCGGCCCCGCGAGCGGCGCCGGAGGAGATGTTGACGATCCGGCCGAAACGTCGGGCGCGCATGTGCGGCAGGACGGCCTGCGTGCACAGGAAGGCCGACTTGAGATTGACGGCAAGTGTGCGATCGAAATCGGCCTCCGTAAGATCATCGAGCCCGCGCCGCTGGGCGATGCCCGCGTTATTGACCAGTACGTCGATGCCACCGAGCTGCCGTTCTATCACCGTCATCATATCCGTGACGGCTGCGGTCTCCGATACGTCGGCGCGCACCGTTAGCGCCTTGACGCCGAGCTTGCGCAGGCTTGCGGCCGCCTGCTCTGCGCTGTGCGCATCGTCTCTGAAGTTCACGGCAACGTCGGCGCCCGCCGTCCCGAGTGCCAGGGCGATCGCCCTGCCGATACCGCGTCCGCCGCCGGTGACCAGCGCCCGGCGGCCGCGGAGATTGGTCGTGTCGAGCATGCTTCTCGTGCGCGCGCGCACCCCTGCCGTTCCTGGCTATTGCGCCGAGCTTACAACCGCCTCGACAGAAGGGCGAATCTTCGCTAGTCGCGGCGCGACGAGGGTAATTTGGAATCGAGCCTCTATCCCCCGGTCAAGCGCTTCCTCGAGCAACTCGGCTTCGAGGTCAAGGGCGAGGTGTGCGGTTGTGACCTGGTTGCGCTCGATGCCGGCGACCCCGCGGCCGTGGTCATCGGCGAGCTCAAATTGACCTTCACCCTCGATCTTGTGCTGCAGGCCGTCGACCGGACGGCGGTCTGCGACGAGATCTGGCTCGCGGTGCGCGCTTCGCGGCGGGGACGCGGGCGAGAGAATGACCGAAGGGTACGCAAGCTGTGCCGCTTGCTGGGTTTCGGCCTGCTCGCGGTCGCAACTTCGGGCAGAGTCGACGTGCTGGTTGAGCCCGTTCCCTGGCGGCCGCGGCGCGATGGCAAGCGCCGTTCCAGGATCGTCGCCGAGCATCGGCGCCGGCGCGGCGATCCCGTGGCCGGCGGCGGCACGCGCCAGCCGATCATGACCGCCTACCGCCAGCAGGCGCTGGCGTGCGCGGCGGCGTTGGCGGGATCGCCGGCGCGCTCCCGCGACCTCAAGGCACACGTCCCGGATGCCCCGAAGATCCTGCTGCGCAACGTGTTTGGCTGGTTTGTGCGCGTCGAACGTGGCGTGTACGCGCTTTCCGAAGGCGGTACCGCGGCGTTGGTGCGCTGGAAGGCGCATCTTGACCAACAGGGCGAAAGGCGTGGCGAGCCGATTGGCGCAGGCGCGGGTAGCAATGCGCATGTGTCTGGCGAACCCATCGCTGCCAAGCCTCCTGCGATACGCTGTGGCAAGGCTTAGCCGCGGCACTGCCGGATCACCCTCGAAGACTTGCGCCCATGCTTATCCCCGTTGCCCATGCATGGCGCACGTCGGCACACTGCACTGGGTGATGCGGGAGACCGGGCACTCCGCTCCACCCGCCCGGCTGGGAATTCCAATGGAACCTCTGCCTGTCATCGACATTGTGCGGTGAACGGTTTCAATCGAGAGTTCCGCGAAGCAATGTCCGAGATCAAGTCGACCTGTTGCATAGCTGGGGGTGGTCCCGCCGGAATGATGCTTGGCTTTCTGCTAGCGCGTGCCGGAATCGCCGTCGTCGTGTTGGAAAAGCACAAGGATTTTCTGCGCGATTTTCGCGGCGATACCGTCCATCCCTCGACGCTCGAAGTCATGCGCGAGCTCGGCTTGCTCGACGAGTTCCTCAAGCTTCCGCATTCCAAGGTGCGGACCTTCTCGTTGCAAATCGGGGAGGACCAGGTCGTTATCGGGCATTTCGAGCACTTGCCAACGTTTTGTAAATTCATCGCGCTCATGCCCCAGTGGCACTTGACGATCGAAATGCTCGAGGCAATCCAGCGGCGCCGCCAGTTTCCTGCGCGTGTGACCCAACGCCTGCAGATTATCCTGCAAAACAACATCATCGGTCCGGCGCTGGCGAACAAGGGAAGGCGGCC
>JBPYEF010000055.1:0-13052 GCA_051985875.1 Hyphomicrobiaceae bacterium | reverse complement strand
GCGCGGTCGGCGCCTGGTTCGTGCTCGGCGCTTCGACCAACTCGCCCCCACGTGGCCTGCGACGCATCCGGCCATCTCGGCGATGGCGGCATTCAGACCTGAAAAGGCTATAGCCTCTCGCCGTAGGAGGCGGGCAACTTGTGGGCCACCGCGACCGCCTCCGCCTCAAAGGCTTCGAGCGCCAGCTTCTGCGCCAGCATCACGTCACCGGTCGCGAGCCGGCCCTTGGGGAAGAAGCACAGGCGGTAAATGCGCCTGCCGTACTCGTCGAGCACGTCGACGTTCATCGCATCGCCGTGGCGAATCCGGTAACGGCGGCCGCTTGAGCCGCCAATAACGTCGAAATAGCGGAATTGATCGTGTTGCCGCCGCTGTGCGGCTGTCAGATTGGCGAGCAGCAGCCGCATGCCCCGCTGTTGGGGCGACTCGCGCTTGATGGCGTCGAGTATCGCGCGAAAGAGTGCGCTCAGCATGTGCACCCCACTTGCAGCGAACGGCCGATACCGGCGCAAAACACCGCTTCGGCCCCCGCACGGTCTGCAGGCTTGGCGCCCCGCCCGCGCCGGACACCAGCCGTGGCACACCCCGTGGCACCGGCCACGGAATTTTACCCCACAACGCAGCAGGCTCCGCTCAAGTTCCAAAGCGCCGTCCGGAAACAACCGAGCACTGCCGATTGTGCGTTAACCATGCGCCGCCAACTCTGCGCCCCGGCCCGCTAGCCGGCGTGCGACGGCCGCACGCTTGCCGGCGCTGGCTGCGAACCGCCTCCTGGGGGGCGTAGCGCGCCCCTAGGCAGCCGCCCCCACCTTGCCGCACTGCCAACACCGCGACGGCGATGGTGAGAAGAGGCGGCGCTGCGGAAGCACCGTCCGAACCATTGCGGTCAAGGCGGCAAGCAACACGGACTAGGCGGTGGCCGGTCACCGACGGCAAGGCGATTCATAGGCGCACGGACGGGCGGTAATGGATCGGCGACCACGCGACCGAAAACCGCCGGCACGTTGCAGCCGGGTTGCACGCCGCGGGCGCAGCGATTCCCCGCACGATCGCAGCCTGCTGTTCCGAAACCAGCTGGTGCCCAGGACACAGAAGCTCAGTATTCAGCAAACAAAATGCGCCACAGTGCGCTTGCCGCCGTGAGCAAACGCGCCGCCGCTTGCCGTTTGCAACGCGGCGGGTAGTCCGCGATCGAGGCGAGGATGGTCATCGCCACCGCGAGGCTACCGCCGGCCAGCGCATCGGTGCGCGCCTTCGGCTGCAACCGCTCCCCTTTGTGCTTTGTGGGCTCTTCTCACGTGGCGTGCGGCGATGGCCACTTTTGAGCCCACCGCCGCCGCCCCTCCCGCGACCGCGACCAGCGCCTCTCACGGTTCTCGCCCGCGCCGCGCGCGCTCCCCGGTAGCGTCCAGCAGGGCGCCAATGAGCCGACCCGCTGCTGCGTAGATACCGGGGGCTTCGCTCTCGCGTGGCCCGCCGATGGCGAGTGCCAGCTGCGGTCCAAAGCGCCTGCGCTGCGCAGCAAGCCAACCCGCGGCCTTGCCGAGCGCGCGCGGGTCCTCCAGGCGAAGGACGAGTTCCGGCTTGCCGTGCTGGTGAGCCCATGCACGGGCGCGCCGCGTCCCGATCGAGATGGAGAGCGCATCGGCCATGGTGAGAATCAGTGTTGCATCGCTGTCGCGCACGTTCCACTGGGTGCGCTGCAGCGGGTTGGCGAGCGGCGTTTCCCGCAAGTTCGGATAGGCGGGGAGCACTCCCGGTGCAACCGGGAAATCCTCGGCCCAGCCGCCTTTGGGACACCATCCACCCCAGTCCATGCCGCGCGCGATCGCGGCGTCGAGCGCCGCACGGTCCACACCGGTCTGGCCGCCGCTGATGATTTTCATGGACCAATCCGCGTTAGCGTGAACGGCATGGAGGAGACCCTCGCGGTGCCCGGTGCAACGCCTCCCCACCGCGGGAATGCCGCGCCTTGCGCACCCTAGAAGCGGATCACGCTGCGCACGACCTTGCCAGCCTTCATGTTGGCAAAGCCCTCGTTGATATCTGCCAGCGCGATTCGGTCGGAGATCCAGTCGTCGAGATGTAGTTTGCGCTGCCGGTAGAACTCGATCAGTCGTGGCATGTCGACGCGAAAGCGATTGGAGCCCATCGAGGAGCCCTGGATCCTGCGCTCGCGCAGGAAGTCGAACCCGTGCAGTTCGATCTTCTGTCCGTAGGGGACCATGCCGACGATGGTCGCGGTACCGCCCGCGGCCAGCATCTGAAAGGACTGCTCGGCAGTAGCCTTGGTACCGAGGCACTCGATGGCATGCTGCACGCCGCCCCTGGTCAGCTCGCGAACGCGCTGCACCGGATCGCCGTCCTTTGGATCGATCAGATCTGTGGCTCCCAACTTGGCCGCAAGCTGCAGCTTCGCACCGCTGGTATCGACGGCGATGATGCGCCCGGCCCCGGCGATTGCCGCGCCATTGACTGCGGCCATGCCGACGCCACCGCAGCCGATGATGGCTACCGTTTCACCCGGCGCAACCTTTGCCGTATTGACGACCGCCCCGTAGCCGGTGATCACGGCACAGCCAATCAGCGCCGCGCGATCGAGCGGAAAGTCATCGCCGATCTTCACCAGCGCGTTCTCGTGCACCAGCATCATCTCCGCGTACGAGGAGAGATTGGCGAAGGTGTGCAGCTGTTTGCCGCCGAGGCTCAGTCGCTTGGCGGCACCGGGCACAAGCTTGACCGCGGTGTTGCCGCACAGCGCCGGCCGGCCGGTCGTGCAGTTCTCGCACGTGCCGCAGAACACCGACAGGCAGGTGATCACGTGATCGCCCTTCTGCACGTAGCTGACCTCGGAGCCTACCTCCTCGACCACGCCCGAGGACTCGTGCCCGAGTACGACGGGCAGCGGATGGGGGTAAAGTCCTTCGATGAAGTGCAAATCGGAATGGCAGAGCCCGGCAAATGCCGTGCGCACCAATACTTCGCGCGCTGCCGGCTTGTTGATGCTCGCCTCTTCGATGGCAAGCGGCGAATTCACCTCGTGCAGAACCGCGGCCTTCATGGTTTGCCTCCATAGCCTTGTCACGCTGGCGAGTTTACTTCGGCCCGGCCGCGGGCGCACGCCCGCCCGGGGCAGGGATTTTTTACGCCTTAGCCCCGGGGCACACCCGTCGCTAGTGCTGGCCCTCGACTGCGGTCTCCGCGGCGATGGTTGCGGCCGCAGCCCGTGCCCGCGCGGCCGCCTCGCGCGCCATCTCTGCGCACAACCCGGTGTAGGCCAAGGGATCGAGCAGTCGCTCGCGCGCGCGGGCATCGAGGTGCATGGTGACGCGCGGGTCCGCGGCCAGCACCGCGGAGAACGCGCGCTGCTCGAGAACCGCCGCCTGCGCCGCATCGTAGACGATGTCGTGGGCGGTCTGACGACCGACGGTATTGCCGAGCTCGAGCATGACCGCTTCGGCCATGATCAGGCCGCCACCACTTTCGAGATTGCTGCGCATGCGCTCCGGAACGAGGCGCAGCCCGTGCAGCACCTCGGCAAGTCGGATGAGCAGATCGCCAACGGCGATCGCGGCACGCGCTTCGGCGGATTCGATCATCAGGCTTGTCGTGCGATCGGCCTCGTGTTCGGTCTGCATTGCCTCGAGCGCCAGCGGTACCAGGCAGCGCACCTCCGCGGCGAGGGCGATGATGTCCTGGCACAGCTTTGGATTGCGCTTCTGTGGCATCGTCGAGCTGCCGACGGTTCCGGGCGGCACGGGTTCTTCGACCTCACCGAATTCGGTCTTCATCAGCGTATACACCTCTCGGGCAACCTTGCTGCAGGTTGCCGCCAGCAGTCCGAGCAGGCAGGCGTTCTCGGCGAGATGGTCGAGCAGTGCACGCGAGGGCACGCGCATCGAGCCCATACCAAGGTACCTGCCGACAGCCTCCTGCACGACCGGCCCCTGCCGGCCCAGGGACGCGAACGTGCCGGCGCCACCGCCGAGCATGGCGACGAACAGCCGTGGCGCCACCTGGCGCAGCCGCTCGACGTGGCGCAGGAACTCGTCGATCCACACCGCCGGTTTGTATCCAAACGTCGCCGGAACGGCGTGCTGTCCATGCGTGCGGGCAGCGATTGGCATGGTCGCGCCCCGCTCGGCGAGCGCTGCGAGCGCGCGCAACACGTCGCCAAGAAGGCGCAGAAAAATGCGGTGCGCCCTTCTGAGCAGCAGCAGATCGCCCGTCTGCGTGATGTTCTGCGTCGTGGCGCCCCAATGCACCGAGCCACCGTGCGGTTCGCCAACGATGCGGCTCAACTCCCAGACGAGGGGCACGAGCGTGTGGCCGGTCCGGGCGAACCCCTCCTCGATGCGTCGGCGGTCGAGCAGCTCGACCCGGGCGGCGCGCGCGATCGCCTCGGCGGCGGCAGTGGGAATGATCCCGAGCTCGGCCTCGGCCTTGGCGAGGGCAACCTCGACGTCGAGCCACGCCTGCCAGCGGCTCTCCTGGGAATAGAGGGCCCGCAGGCCCGGGTCCGAGACACGTGCGGCAGTCGGCAGCGAATCGCTCATTGGCATGCACCCTGGCAAACGGAGATTTGGCAAAACACCACGTCTCGCACCCTAGCCGATGTCGACGGCTTCTGCCCGGGTTCACGTACTGGCCGGCGTCATCCCCGGGTGCGCGCAGGGGGAACCGCCATCGTGAGGGACGCGCTCGGCCGATGTGGCCCGCATGCTGCCAGGCGTCGGAGTGCTAGTATGCGCGTGTTCTGGGAGGGAGGATCGCCGATGTCGCAGCAACCAGGAACCGCACCGCAATCGTCGTCGCGCGCGCTGATGCCGGGCTTCTGCATGCGACGGATTGCGACGGCGGGCGCCGAGATCAACGTAGCGATCGCCGGTGCGGGCCCGCCGCTGCTGTTGCTGCACGGCAATCCTCTCACCCTCGTCAGCTGGCACAAGACTGCCCCTGCGCTGGCGCGCACGTTCACCGTCGTCGCCGCCGACTTGCGGGGCTACGGCGACAGCTCAAAACCCGACGCCGGCCCCGATCACCGCGGCTACAGCTTCCGCACCATGGCGGAGGACAACGTCGAGGTGATGCGCCAACTTGGCTTTGCCCGCTTCGCTGTGGCCGGGCACGATCGCGGCGCCCGCGTTGCCTTCCGCATGGCGCTCGACCATCCCGAAGCGGTGGTGCGCATGGCCGCGCTCGACATCGTGCCAACCCATCACCTCCTGACCGAACTTTCGCTCGGCTGGGCGCTCGAATCCTACCACTGGTTCTTCTTGGCGCAGAAGGCGCCCTACCCGGAGCGGCTGATTTGCGCGGATCTTGACTACTACATCCGCCATAAGCTCGACAAAAAAGGCGTAGGCCTCGAGATCTTCACGCCCGAGGCGCTCGCCGAATACATCCGCTGCACGACCCCGGAGCAGATTCACGCCGTGTGCGAGGATTATCGTGCCACGCTGAGCATAGATTTTCCCATGGACCAGGCGGACTTCGGGCGCAAGCGCATCGCCTGTCCGGTGCTGGTGCTGTGGGGCAGCAACAGCCACGTCGGGCGCCATTTCGAGGCGCTCGCCGCCTGGCAGCCGTGGTGCGATGACCTGCGCGGCTGGGCGATACCGACGGGCCACTACCCCGCCGAACACCGCCCCGACCTCGTGTCGGCAGCCTTCCTCGATTTCTTCTCCGGACGCGAGCCGCGGTCCGTGGCAGGGCCGTAGTCGCTGACGCGCTAATGCGGCTGCCAGAACCAGGTTGCGATCAGCCCGAAAGCAAAGGCGACAAGGAGCGCGCCCAAGGCGAATTCGCTCCCGGTCGAGGCCTGCGCGAAAACGCGTACCGCGACCATCGGCAGGATGACGATGAGAAGAGCTCGCAGCAGCTTCCGCAGACCCAGCATCCCCGGCCTCGCACGCCGTCGTTTGTGCCACGGGCGTTTGCCAACTGGGCGAGGTAAACGGCCCTTAGTGCCCGTTCGCTAGCAAAAAGCTCGGTCAGAGCAAGGGCGGAGCACTGCACGGCAAAGATGGCACAATGTGGAAAGCAGGCATTGCGCTGGGGCATGATCGTGCAGGGCAGTGCGCTACCTGGGCGAGAGCCGCCGCGGCGTTGCCGGCTGCGGCGAACCCATCGTGTCGTGGAGACCTCTTTGCGTGCAGGGCGGATTTTTTTTCGCAACGTTGGGCGCACAGAAAGCCAGTTGGAAAAGTCCGCAGTTGGAAAAGTCGGCATCTGCCGCGGCGCGCGCCTGCGACAGCCGACTGGCGAATCGGGCCGTCACTTGCTTTTTCCGCCCTTGCATCTGCATCCCCTCGCGCGCCGTGCTCCGTGCGACCGATGGCGATTGGATCGCTTGCGCGAAGGCGATTGCGGCGCCCAGCAGCCGCTTGCCACCAACTGTGCATGCTTGGACGCACACAGCGCAATTGGCCCGCATGCCCCTCCGCGGCGGATGAGACCGGCGCGCTCGGCTGGGAGCACGACTTGGTGCAGCAAACCGCCTATCGTCTTGCAAGGCCCGCGCGCACGCGCGGGTCAAGCGCCCGACAACGGAGAAGGCGATGGGACGGCTCGCTGGCAAGGTGGCATTGATCACGGGTGGTGGTGGCGGCATCGGTCGCGCTACCGCGGAGCGCTTCGCACAGGAGGGTGCCCGCGTCGTCATCGCCGACATTGACGCGCAGCGCGGAGCCGCGGCGGCCGCCAGCGCGCGCGCCATGGCCGCAAGCTCGGGCGGGGATGCGCTTTTCCTGCACTGTGATGTTACGGAGCGTGCCAGTGTTGCGGCGGCCATCGCCGAGACGGTAGCGCGCTACGGCAGGCTGAACGTCCTGCACAACAACGCAGGCGGCTCGACGCTGCAAGATGCCGCCGTTACCGACGCCCCCGAAGCAGAATTCTGGCGGGTCATCAAACTCGATCTCTTTGGCACCTTCCTGTGCTCAAAGCTCGGCATTCCCGAGATCATCAAGGCCGGCGGCGGCGCGGTGATCAATATGGCGTCGAACCTCGCCCTGATGGCCATCCCCGGCCGCGACTGCTATACCGCCGCAAAGGGTGGGGTGGTGTCCCTGACGCGGTCGATGGCCCTCGAATTCGCCCCGCACAGGGTACGCGTCAATGCCATTGCTCCCTCGATCACCCTCACCGAGCGCACACGCCACCTGCTCGCGGCCAACCAGGACCTCGAGAAACTGGCCGCGCGTCACCTGCTCGGTGTTGGCCAGCCGCTGCACGTTGCCAACATGGCCGTGTATCTTGCCTCCGACGAGGCCGAGATTACGACCGGGCAGATCCTCAGCGTCGACAGCGGCGTGACCATCTACTGAATTGGCAGTCGGAAGCAAAATAGCTTGCCGCGTGCTCCTTCCGCGCAGCCGAGGACTAGCGCTCGCCGACGACCACCGGGCGGACATTCTCGAGCAGCCAGCGGGCCACGGCGGTGGCCGCCGCATCGCCGTGCGGCTGTCCCATCAGCTGCACGCCCACGGGCATGCCGCGCACGGCCAGCATGGGCACGCTGACGGCGGGCGCAAACAGCAGCGAGCTCGGATAGTTGAAGATCGGGTCGCCGGTCGGCCGCGGACTAGAGGCGGCGTTCGTCCACAGTGGCGCTGGGCCCGGACAAGACAGCGTGATCACCGCGTCGGCCAGCGGGGCGATGCGCCGATAACTTAGTTGCGCGGCCTCTCGGGCCGAGAGCGCGGCACGATAGTCGGCCACCGTCATCGCTTCGGCCTTGGCCAGCGTGAGCTTGGCGCGGGCGCTGACCCCTTGGGGATTGTGCGCGATCAGGCTGCGCTGCCACCATCGGTTCTCCCACGCGGTAATGGCGTTGCACACCGCGCCCGCGTCGGCAATCGCCAGTTCCAGGCGCTCCAGGTCTGTGTCCTCAGCGCGGCGCAGCAGCTGCACGCCCCCTGCCTCGATCGCGCCCAGCAGCTGCGTGAACGCCGACTTGCTTTCCGCATCGAGCCCCGCCCATCCCGCCGTCTCGAGCACGATCAGCCGCTCCGGCTTGCGCGCTTGGGGCGGCCGCGCAGGGCCGAACAGGCCCGGCGATCCCCGGTCGCCGCCCGCGCGCTGCGCGATCTCGATCGCCACCTGCCACATATCCTCGATCGCTGCCGCATGCACCCCGTGGGTGCTCATGCTCGTCGCCTGCCGCTCACCACGGTTGATCGCGCCCTGCGTCGGCTTCAGCGCAACGTTGCCGCAGAACCCGGCCGGGCGGATGATCGAGCCGCCCACTTGCGTGCCGATCGCGGCCGGCAGCATGCGCGCAGCCACGGCCGCCGCCGAGCCCGAGGAGGATCCACCGGGCGTGCGCGTTGTGTCGAAGGGGTTTCTTGTCGGTCCGGGTTCCGCGCCGCCGAGCTCGGCCGTAACGGTCTTGCCGACGATCACGGCACCGGCCTCGCGCAGGGCCCACACCGCCGCGTTGTCGCGCCTCGGGAAGTTGTCGCGGCACGCCTCGCACCCCATCCCGGTCGGCATGTCCATCGTCTCGAGCAGATCCTTGATGCCGATGACCATGCCGTCGATGGCAGAAAGCGGCCGCCCGCTCTTATAGCGCGCGCAGCTCGCGTCGGCCGCAGCGCGCGCGGCGGTAGCATTGTGTGCCGCGAACGCCTGCACGCTCGGTTCGTGCTCGGCGATCGTCGCCAGGCAGCGCTCGAGGTAGGCACGCGGGGTGTCGCGTCCGTCGCGAAACTGCGCGATCGCATCGTGGAAGGTCAGGCCCCGGTAGGTTTGCGGATCGTAACCACGCGCGGCGTTCTTGCTCATGGAGGCAAACCTCGTCACCGCCTGTCCTCGACGCTCGGGAAGGCATTACAAGCCAGCCGTTCCCACCCGACCCTTGTATTGTGCGCCTGGCGCCGCGGCAATCGCCGCGCAGCCCCTGCCAAGCATGCAGCCGATGCGCACAGCCGGGCTATTCGCTCCGACGCTCTTTTGCGGTGGGTGGCCTCGCCTACGGTCGCTTATTGCGGCGCCCTTCTCCGCCGTCATTGGCGGCGGCGGCGCGAAGGCTGGCGCGCAGCATCTCCGGGACGGTCGTCGGCCGCCGGTATTTCTTGAGGAGGTCGCGGAACGCCTCCTCGGAAAGCTCTTGTAGCGACTTCATGCTGTCGAGCGATAGCTGGTGCAGAGCGTGCCAGGTCTGTGCATCGAAGGCGATGCGTTTGCGCACGGCGTCAACGACCCCCTGACCGCGCCGGCGATGCGGTTTGCGATCGGGGCCGCGCCCAGGACGGCGTTCCATGGACGACCTCGCCTTTCTCTCGGGGCGGCGTTCGAGGCGGGGCGCCGCCAAGCCCCGCGGCCACGCCCCAAAAGCCACGCCACAAGTAACGTTGGGCAGGTCATTGCACAGGCCGACGCGCCGTAAAACGCCGCGCGGCGCCAGCTGCGCCCGGCGCGGCCCTTGTCAGGCGTCGTACTCTTGCGAAATGTCCTTTCCGGTGTAATCCGGCATCAAAGCGGTGGCGATCAGGCTGATCACCGCGCAGGCGGCGATGTAAATGGCGATCGCGTAGCCGGATCCATAGGCCGCAAACAGTGCGGTGGCGATCAGCGGCGCGGGTCCGCCGGCAATAATTGAGGCCAGCTGATAGCCGAGCGAGGAGCCGCTATAGCGCAACCTCGGCGTAAACGCCTCGGCGATCAAGGCCGCCTGTGGGCCGTACTGCATGTCGTGCGGAATCAGCGACAGCACGATGGCGATGAACACGGCCGAGGGGATTGCCGTGTCGACCATGCCGAAGAACAGGAAGCCGAACAGGCCGGTCGTTGCGGCGCCGATCAGGTACATGTTGCGACGGCCGATGCGATCGGAGATGTGGCCGGAGAGCGGAATGGTGACGAACGAGACGCATGCCGCGACCAGCACGGCGGCGAGGATCAGATCGCGCGACATGTGCAGCGTGTTGACGGCGTAGGCGAAGATGAACGCCGTAAAGATATAGAACGGTGCCTGTTCGGACATGCGCAGCAGCGCCGACAGGATGATCTCCTTCGGCTGCTTCTTGATCACCTCGACCAGTGGAGCGCGCTCGATCCTGTTGTCCTGCACGAGCCGCCGGAACACAGGCGTCTCGAGGATGCCGAGGCGGATCCACAGCCCAATGGCGACGAGGATGATCGAGAGCGCGAACGGGACACGCCAGCCCCAGTTTGCGAACTCATCTCCCGACCAGGTGCTGAAGGCCAGGATCGCGAGATTCGCTAGGAATAAGCCGCAGGGCACCCCGAATTGCGGCCAGGAAGCGACGAGGCCGCGCTGACCATGGTGCCTGGCCCACTCCATCGACAGCAACACGGAACCGCCCCACTCCCCGCCAACACCAATCCCCTGGATCATCCGCAGAACGGTCAGAAGCACCGCACCCCAAATGCCGATCGACTGATAGGTCGGGACAAAGGCGATCAGAAAAGTTGCGATACCCATCAGCAGCAGGGTGGCAATCAGCGTCGCCTTGCGGCCGATGCGATCACCGTAGTGTCCGAAGATCGCCGCGCCGATAGGACGGCCGATGAAGCCGATGAAGTAGGTACCGAAAGCCGCGAGAGTGGCCGTTAGCGGAGCCTCGTTCGGAAAATACAGCTTACCGAACACCAGACCGGCAGCCGTACCGTAGATGAAGAAATCGTACCACTCGATGGTCGTGCCGATGGTCGAGGCGATGACAGCCTTGCGTAATTGCGCGCTGTGGTCGGATGGAGATAACGCTTCGTGCGCGGTCGTGCTAGCCATCGCTGAGCCTCCCGGTCAGTGCCGCCCGTCCCGCGCTGCTGAGCCTATAGCCGGAGCAGCAAACAACGCAACAGCCGACGCCTGGTCTTCACACCCCGCGTTTGCCGCGCTGCACAATAGTTGTACGCGCACCGTAGAAGTTGTAACGCACACCGCAGAGTGTGCCGCGCTCCCGCGCTCGGGCGCGGTCGGCAGACGCCGCTAAAAAGGGCCGCAAAAAAGGGCGGCTGTCGTACGCGCCGGACGGTGCGCCCTTAGCGTCGCCAGTGGTCGACCCGGGGGGCGATACGCCGCGCCGGAGGTGATGTGGCGTTTTGCAACGCCCTCTTGGCCCACACACCCGGACGTGGCAGGAGTGCGCCCAACGGGACTCTGAAGCCGCGCGCGAGCGGGCCTGCTACTGCCCTGTTGTTGCCAAGGCGAGCGGGGCACGTGTGTGCCACATGCAGCGGCTGGCATGCCGCAGATGGGCTTTCCGAGGCCGTTGACGGACCATTGCCTCCGGAACACCTGGCAAACCAAGACGTTGCGAGTAACATGCCGATGCGGGCGGATGCAGACGATCACCTGGCGACGCGGGCAGCCCCGTCCAGCGGAACGCAGCACAGCCGACCCACTTTCCGTCACCCTACCGGTCTGATGCGCGAAGCGCGCGCCCTGGGTCGCCTCGAGCGCGTGCGCGTGCGGAGGATCCTGCGCACCAGCAGCGGTGCTCTAATTGTCGCTGCCGGATTGGTCGGAGCCGCCGGTGGCGCGGCCGCATCTTCGATGGTGTTCATCGCCGGAATCTTGCACACGGCGCTGTTTGGCCTCGCCGACGACGTACGGCTCAGTGCCACCGCAACGCTCAACCCCCTGCGCACCATCTTCGTGCTAGCGACGGGTGGGCTGCTGGTCGGCCTGATGACGGCGATGTGGCGCAGGCGCGTCGGCGCCATCGTCGACCCGATCGAGGCCAACGCACTCTATGGCGGCAAAATGTCGAGTTGGGACAGCGCCTTTGTGGCGGTGCAGACGGTGTTGTCGAGCGGCTTCGGCGCCTCCCTCGGCTTGGAGGGTGGCTTCACCCAGGCTGCGTGCGCCATCGGCTCCGCTGCCGGCACGGCGATGCGACGGCGCCGTCACGACATGCGCATGCTGGTCGCGGCGGGTGCCGCGGGCGCGATCGGGGGTGCCTTCGGCGCCCCCACCGCGGGCGCCGCGTACGGATTTGAACTGATTTTGGGCAGCTATACCGTCAACAATCTCGCCCCGATCGTCGTTGCGGCAGTGTCGGGAACATACGCATCGCAGGCGCTGTTCGGGGAGGGATACCGCATCACGGTCGCGCCACTGCATTTCACGGGCGGCCGAGAGTTCCCGCTCCTGCTGCTGCTCGGGATGGTATGTGGGTTGCTGGCGGTGGCGTTGATGCGCGGGGTCACGGCGACGGAGCGCCTCGCCAGCACGGGGCGGATCCGCATCGCCCTGCGTCCTGTGGCCGGGGGACTGTTGGTGGCAGCCCTCGGCGTGCTCACGCCGCACGCGCTCGGCTCGGGACACGGCGGCACCGAGCTGGTGCTGACTACCTCCTGGACCACAACGGCGCTTGCACTCGTGCTGGCAACGAAGATTGTCACCTCGGCCCTGTCGGTTGGATCGGGGTTCCGCGGCGGACTGTTCTCGACCTCCCTGTTCCTCGGCGCGCTGACCGGGTCGCTGCTCGCCGCGACCGCCGCGAGCCTTGCCTTGCTTGCGCCGGGATCGGAAGCCCTGTTCACGCTGGTCGGGATGGCAAGCTTCGCCGCCGCCGTGATCGGCACGCCGCTGACCATGGCCCTACTATCGGTCGAAGTGACCAATTCGCTGTCTGTCATAGGCCCCGTCCTCATCGGCGTGGTTGCCGCCGTGCTCACCGTGCGGCGCGTGTTCGGCTACTCGTTCGCAACCTGGCGCTTCCATCTGCGCGGGGAGGCCATCCTCGGTGGCGAGGACATTGGCTGGGTTCGGGAGATGACCGCGCACAGCCTGATGCGCAAGGATCTCGCCGTTGTCGACGTCGACCGTGGAATAGAGGAAATGCGCGCACAATACCTGCTCGGTTCGGCCAAGTACGTCGCCGTGGTCGATGGCAACGGCGCCTTTCTGGGCCTTCTCGATGTCGCGGGCATTCATTCCTTGGGGAACGGCGGCGGCGTGCTCAGCGAGCATCTCATCCACCACGATGCCATCGTCGAAGCCGACGCAACCCTCGACGAAATCCTGCATTCGTTCGAGAAGTACGAGACGGAGACGCTGGTCGTGGTCGACACGGCTC
>JBPYEF010000054.1:0-3552 GCA_051985875.1 Hyphomicrobiaceae bacterium | reverse complement strand
CGGCCGGCGCATTGGTCCCGCTTGTGTTCGTCGGTGCCGGTGAACTGGCGCGCGAGCGGGTGCGCCGGCATGAGCAAACCATCAAACGACTGGCACGCATCAACGACATCTCCTTTGCCGCGGCGCCGCGCGGCTCGGCGCAGATCGTGCTCGGTGAAACCACGGCGGCCCTCGCCCTGGCAGGCGTTATCGACATGCAAAAGGAGCGGAACCGGCTCGCGCGCGAGATCGACAAGTGTCGCGCCGAGATCCGCAAGATCGACGGCAAACTCGCCAACGCCGAATTCATCGCCAAGGCGCCGCCGGCGGTTGTCGAGGAGACGCGCGAGCGCAAGGTCGATTTTGCCGCGACCATTGACAAACTGCAGGCAGCCCTCAAACGCGTCGACGCCGCCGCGTAGTGGTAGAGGTCCGCGATGTATACGCCAGCACCGTTCAAGCTCGACGACGTTGCCGCCGCACACGCTCTGATGCGCAGCCGTCCCTTCGCCATCCTGATCACGGTCACGCCCGAAGGGCCGATCGGGACGCACCTGCCGACCGTCCTCAAGGTCGACGCCGCAAGCCCGCTGGGGCGCATTGAGTGTCACCTGGCGCGGCCGAACCCGCAGTGGCGGGCCCCGGTGTCGGGCGAGGCGTTGATGATCTTCCAGGGCCCGGAGGCCTACATCCGGCCGGGGTGGTATCCCTCGAAGGCGGAACACGGCAAGGTGGTGCCGACCTGGAACTACCTCGCGATACACGCCTACGGCCGGCTCGAGGTCGTCGACGATCCGACGTGGCTGCTCGCTCACGTCGGCGAGCTGACGCGGCAGCAGGAGACGCCCTATGCGGCTCCCTGGGCGACGAGCGATGCACCCGAGAGCTTCCTCGCGGCAATGGTACGGGGCATCGTCGGCGTGCGCTTTCCCATCAGCCGCCTCGAAGGTAAGGCAAAAATGAGCCAGAACCGTCCCGAGCCGGACCGCGCAGGGGTGGTGCAAGGCCTGACGAGCCGTGCGTTGGATGAGGATTGCGCCGTTGCGCGGCTGGTTGCCGAACGGAGAGAGTGAGGCGGCCTCCGGCTGATCAAAGTGGGCTGCCGTTGACCGTGAGCGCCGTCAGCTTCCAGGTCCAATCCCTGAGCTCGAGCGTGCCGATGTAGTGGCGTTCGGGGCGGAATTTGTCCTCGACGTCCAGCACGAACCGGGTCGGGGAGCGGAAGACGGCGCTGTGCACGCGTGCCCAGAAGCTGGCAAAGCGGTCGATTCGCCCTCCCGCCAACCACGTGCCCGCGAGCACCGTTGGCGGCTCCTTCAGCCCGAGCGCCGGACGAATGCGCGTACGGTAGGTACGCTGGTAGCCGAGCAAAGCCGGCAGATGCTCCGGGGTGACGTAGCGGTCAATGACCGAATCGGCCAATTTTGGCGCGACGACCGCTTTGACGCGCTCCCACATACTCGGCTTGGGTGCATCGGGATCGGCGGCGAGGCGCGATAGCGTCTCGGGGCTGATCGAGGATTTGAGCGACGCGCGCAGTGGCTCCCATTCCACGCGTTGGCTGAGGGTTTCGGTGTCGCCGGCGATTATCGCCTCGCGAATGACCAGTGCCGCATACACGGGCCAAGCCGCGTAGGCGCAGCCGACCCCGAGCAGTAAAACGAGAAGCCTCAATTTGCTGCGCATCGGCTGCGCCCTCGCATGTTCGGCGCCGCAGCGCCAGTGACACTCTGCGGCCACAATGGGGCAAAGCCGCGGCCGCACGAGCATTCGCGGGCGCTTCGGCACCAAGATGCAGGCCACGCGACGCGGCGGCAACGCCCAGGCCGAAACGCGCATCGCGCAGTGCGCGGCGCCGGGTAACGGCGAGGCTCGTTGCAACGTTCACGCTGGGCGCGAGAGCGCGCGATACTGCGTAATCAGAAAGTATGAATTCAGAGTATTCTCGCAACGCTGCCTGCGCCCCGATGGCGCCCGGCGGCGCGCGGCGCGAGTGCGTGAGCACTGCAAGCGCGTGACGACGTGCAAGGAGCGTCGCCAAGTGGCTGGGCGAGCAGTCGGAGTACGCGGCGCATCTCGTCGTGGAACTGTTGCCGGCAAGCCACGCACCGGCGATGCTGCGCCACCGTTGGGCCACAAACAGACGACAGATTGCCCGCCAGATCGCAAGGGCGGTCGATGCGGCGGCACAAGGCGACCGGCGCAATTGGCGAGCGGGTATCTCGCAAGCCGCCGCGTTTGTAGCGGCCTTGTGTAAAAAAACAGTGATGACGTCGGCGCAGCGGCGCTCGGGTTGCGGGTGTAGGCCCATCGGTATTGCGGGCGGCGGCTCATCTTGGCTGCACGCGTAGGGCCGGGAGCAAAAATTGCCATGGACGCGCGCGCGTTCGACAAGTCGAAGCTACCGAGCCGGTACGTCGCGGAGGGGCCGTCGCGGGCGCCGCACTTGCGCGAGGGTGCCGATTCTGTCGGACCAGCCTGCAAGGGCGCGGTCACACATGCGGGCGGGAGTGCGGAAGTTGTCTGTTATGCGGATATCTAGTGGTCTTGCGGCGGTTGTTTTTCTGCTCGCCGCATCCGGGGCGGCGCTCGGTGGTGTCAGCTATGCATCGCCGGAGCTCGCGTTCGAGCAGGGGCTCGGGGCCTACAAGGCAGGATCCTACGAAACAGCCATTCCGGCGCTCGAGGAGGCCACGGCGCACGGCTCCAACCTCAATCGCTTCCTCGCCTCGTTCTATTTGGCGCGCATCTACTCGGACAACACTGGCGCCCACACCGATCACGCCAAGGCCTACCTTTTGTTCCAGAGGCTGGCGGAGGAGAACGCGGACGCCGAGCCCGAGGACGGCCAGCGCGCACCGTTCGTTGCCAAGGCGCTCACCGCGCTTGCCTACTACCTGCGCCAGGGTATCAAGGAGCTCGGCGTCGAGCCCGACCCAGAGCGCGCGCTTGCGTATTTGCAGCACGCTGCAACCTTCTTCGACG
Source organism: Hyphomicrobiaceae bacterium (assembly GCA_051985875.1). Taxonomy (GTDB): domain Bacteria; phylum Pseudomonadota; class Alphaproteobacteria; order Rhizobiales; family Hyphomicrobiaceae; genus AWTP1-13. The sequence goes on along the minus strand of JBPYEF010000054.1, from coordinate 588 downwards.
ACAAGGATGCGCAATTCGAGCTCGCCAAGCTCTACCTGACGGGCAATGGCGGCGAAGAGGACATCAAGCGCGGCATGCACTATCTGGCGGTGCTGACCGGGGAGGGACATCCCGGGGCCCAGGCCGTGCTTGCGGACCTCTACTGGCGCGGGCGCTTCGTCAAAAGGGACGAGCAGCGGGCGCTCGCCTTGATCCGCATGGCGGTTGAGAACGCGCCGGCGCACGAGCGGATTTGGATCGAGGACATCTACCAGAACATCTTCTGCGGCGCCTCGCAGGGCACGCGCAAGCAGGCGGACGGCATGGTGGCCGTGTGGCGCAAGAGGTTCACCCCGCCCGCCGCCTCCGAGCAGTTGGCGCTGGGCGGGCCCGGCGACCTTGGTGGCCGCGCGATGCAGCCGCAGCGTGCCTGCGGCAACGGCGAATTGATCAGCATCCAGCGCTATCAGCCCGCGGCGGGGGTGGAGGAGAAAGCCTCCTCTAGCAGCGCAAGCGGAGGTGCGGGTACGACGGGTCAGGCGGCAGACCGGGGGACGGACAAGGCTACGATCAAATGAGGCTGCGCGCGTTCGGTGCGTCAGTCCGCTA
>JBPYEF010000053.1:0-14305 GCA_051985875.1 Hyphomicrobiaceae bacterium | reverse complement strand
TGCCGGCGCGAGCGGCATGCGGTGCCGGGAGGGGCCGTGGGCAGACGGCCGCCCTCATCTGCCCTCCGCCGTCGTGGGGGGGTTAGTATAGGGTTTGTACGGGTAGCGCCGACATCCCTAGCTTGCTGAAATACATGTGAGGGGCCCCATCCGCGCCCCGTGGAGTTGTCAGATAAATGCTCCGTTTGCTGCTAGCTGACGACCACGAAGTCGTGAGGGCGGGTCTCCGCCACATCCTGCAAGCGCGACCCGATTGGGAAGTCGTTGCCGAGGCGGCCGACGGCAAAGAGGCGGTGCGCAAGGCAATCGAAACCAATCCCGACGTCGCCATTGTCGATTACTCCTTGCCGCTGATGAACGGCATCGAGGTGACCCATCAAATTCGCTCGCGGCTGGAGGGCACCGAGGTATTAATATTCACGATGCACGATACGGACATCGTCATCGAGCAGCTTCTTAATGCTGGTGCGTGCGGGTATCTGCTGAAATCCGACGCAAACAAGAGCCTCATCGAAGCCGTGGAATCACTTGCCAACCACGAGCCGTTCTTCACCGGTAAGGTCGCGGCCACTCTGCTGAGCTCCTTCTTGGCTCTACCGAAGCGGTCGGGAATGCCCCTATCGGGGCGCGAGCGCAGCGTGGTGCAGCTCATCGCCGAGGGCTATACGAACAAGGAAGTTGGTGATCTGCTCCACATTAGCCTGAAGACCGTGGAGTCACACCGCGCGGCGGTGATGCGCAAGCTGAACCTCAGCTCCTCGGCCGCCTTGGTGCGCTACGCCATCCGCAACCGGATCATCGAACCGTAGCCGCTTGCACGGTGCGTCGGACCTGAGCCGTCCGCCTGCCGACCGCAATTTATCATCGGAACACAATCGACACCGGCGCGCGCTCCTGCCTGCGGCAAGGGGAGGATTTTCTCTACCGATTGCGCAGCCTGGCGGAGTCGCCGAGCCGTCGCGGCAAGGCGCCACCGCGTTTGCGATCGGCATGATGCGCCTCGCCGCGGACGGCAAAGCAAAGCCCGGATTGGACTTGCCTACTTGGAGAATGTCTTCAGATAGGCAATGACGTCCTTGCGATCCTGCTCGTCCTTTAGGCCCGGGAATACCATCTTGCCGTTGGCGACCACCGACTTGGGATTTTCCAGGTACTTGTTGAGGTTGCTTTCGTCCCAGACAAAACCCTGGGCGCCGAGTGCCTTGAGATCGCTGGAATATGGATAGCCTTCAACGCTGGCCGCCTTGCGGCCGACAACGCCGTTGAGAATCGGACCGACCTTGTTCCTGGCACCGTCACCTACGTCGTGGCAGGCTTTGCACTTCTTGAAGACATCCTCTCCCTGCTCCGCGCTTCCCTGGGCGGCAGCCGCCCCTGCAGAAGCGAGCAAGAGCCCGAGCATCGCCGCCATGCAACGAATCATCATGTGCTCCACCTCATCCCATCAGCATGCGCGCCGCGGGCATTCGCACAACGCGGCGCAACGCCGCGCACCTGTGGTCTATGGTGCGCAAAGTGCATGGCCAAGGCGTGACGCGGGGAAGGCTGAAGAGCCGTGGACCGAGGCCAGGTTGCGGAACACCGCTCGGAACGCGTCGGACAAGCGCTGGGCGCGGGACGGATTTCTCAAGGCAAGTGCTCGTCATCCCCGGCGTACCGAGCCGATCTTTGCCTCAAGGAATTTGCATGAGCTCGCGGCCAGCGCATGATCCCTCGTCTCGCGATTCGCAACAAGGATGCTACACCCAGGTGCTCGCGCGCGAGGGCGCGCACCGCACCCAGGAACGGCCAGGCACGGCCACGAACGGCCGCGCACGCCAAGGCACGCGGCCTTAAGATTCGCGGCAGCGAGGGTATAATCTGCAGGCGATTGTAGCCGCTTAGCCCGCACCCTACCGCGCCGGTGTTGACCTACATCAAGGCCGACAGCCGAGCGGTCGGCGGAATATGCGGGGGAAGAGAGGATGCCATCATGTACAAGCACATCTTGATTGCCACCGACGGGTCGGAGCTCGCCGGCAAAGCCTTGACTGCGGGCCTCATGCTTGCCAAGCAACTCGGCGCGCAAGTGACGGTGGTCACGGTGAGCGAGCCGTGGCGGGGGATGGTGACGGGCGAGCCAGCGTTCGCTTTCCCGATCGAGGAGCTGGAGAAGGAGGCCGCCGAATACGCCGCACGCATCCTTGCCGATGCCAGCTCGGCGGCGCGCGAACAGAACGTGCCGTGCGCGACAATCAACGCCAAGGGCTTTCCCGCCGAGGCGATCATCGACACGGCGAAGGCGCAGGGATGTGATTTGATCGTCATGTCCTCGCACGGACGGCGTGGCATCGCCAGAGCCCTGCTTGGCAGCCAAGCCATGCGCGTCGTGACGCTGAGCGATGTTCCGGTGCTGATCTGTCGCTGATGCACGTCCCGGCGCTGGCGCCGACAGCAGGCGGATCCCTCGCCTAGCATGCAGCGGGAAATCCCGGGCTGCTTGGGCCGTCCGCGGACGCTATGGTGCGCCGCAATCGGCGGCGGGGGGATCAGGGTTCGCCGTGATGGTACCCTCACGCAGCGCTGCGGCCCTGGGCGGCCCTGGGCGGCTCTGCGTGGTCCTGTGCCGCGATCCTCGGGCGGGTGCCGACCGCAGCCGCCCTGCGGCCCAGACCGGGGCCCAGACCGGGGCGCATCACGGCGCGCGCCAACCTTGCACCCGCCGCGCGACCCTACGCCGACCGCGAACCAATCGCCCGGCGCTGCGAGCTCGTAGCCGGCCTGCCCAGAGCGGCTCAGCCGCCCAGCGCGTCGGGGATCAGCACCGCGGCGCCCGTCAGCCTCCCCTCGCGCAACCGCTGCAAAGCAGCGTTGGCCTGGCTCAGCGGGCAGGTCTCGATGTGCGTCCTGATCGTCGTGCGCGCCGCGAGTGCCAAAAAGTCGACAGCATCGCGGCGTGTGAGATTTGCAACCGAATGCACGCTGCGCTCGCCCCACAGCAGGCGGTACGGCATGGCCGGGATGTCGCTCATGTGAATTCCGCCGAGCACAACGCGACCGCCCTTGCGCACGCCGGACAGCGCGGCCGGCACGAGGGTTCCGACCGGCGCGAAGATGATCGCGGCGTCGAGCGTTTGCGGCGGGGGTTCGTCCGAACCGCCCGCCCAAATGCACCCCAGACTGCGCGCGAAGGTTTGCGCCTGCACATCGCCGGGCCGGGTAAAGGCGTAGACGGAACGACCCTGCCATTGCGCCACCTGGGCAAGAATGTGCGCCGCTGCGCCAAAGCCGTATATCCCGAGTTGCCGCGCCTCTCCCGCCATGCGCAGCGAGCGGTAGCCGATCAACCCGGCACACAGCAGTGGAGCGGCAGCCGCGTCCCCATAGTTGGCGGGCAAATGAAAGCAAAAGGCTTCCTCGGCCAGGCAGTATTCGGCGTAGCCGCCATCGATCTGGTAGCCGGTAAAGCGCGGACTATCGCAAAGGTTCTCGTCCCCGGCGGTGCAGAAGCGGCAAACCCCGCAGGTGTGCCCTAGCCAGGGAATGCCGACCCGGTCGCCGCGATGCAGGCGGCGCACTTGGTCGCCGGTCGCTTCCACGTGGCCAACGATCTCGTGCCCCGGCACGATCGGCAGCTTTGCCTCGAGGAGTTCGCCGTCGGTCACGTGCAGATCGGTGCGGCACACCCCGCAGGCGGCCACCTTGACCAGCACCTGCCCCGCCTGCGGGGCGGGCATCGGCAAATCGCACATGCGCAGCGCCTCACCGGGCCGCTCCAGGACCATTGCTTGCATCGATGCCTCCGCGATTGCCACCGAAGGAGCGCCTCACCGCAGTGCCAGCGTCACGCGGCGCACTGCGGGATCGTTCGGCTCCGCCGCAACGCTGAATCCAAGCTCGGCGCACATTTTCAGCATCGTCGTATTTCCGCTCAGCACAGTCCCATAAAGCTGCTCGAGGCCATCCGACCTGGCATAGGCGATCAACTGCTGCATCAGTCGCCAGCCGAGACCGCGTCCCTTCAGATCCGATCTGACGAGAATGGCGTATTCACCGCGCGTGTAGTCGGGGTCGGCGATGACACGCGTGACGCCAAGCAGCGCTCCGGTGTCATTGGCAATCGCCACGAATGCCATTTCGCGCGCGTAGTCGATCTGCGTCAGTCGCGCCAGCAAGCGGTGCGACAGGTGCGGGGCGACGGCGAAGAAGCGGAACCGCTGGTCTTCCAGGCTCACGTGCGCCAGGAACTCATGATACAGCGCCTCGTCTTGCGGACGGATCGGGCGGATGCGTATCGGACCGACCGTTTCCAACATCGCGTCCGTCGACCACTCGGACGGATAGGGGCGAATAACCATCGGCACGCGCTGCGCCTCGCCGGCATCGGCGAGCCGCACTCTGCTGTCGAGCGCAATCACGCCCTGGGCATCGGCCAACAACGGATTGACGTCGAGCTCGCGGATGCTCGCGTGACGCGCAACGAGATAGCTGAGCCGGACCAGGACGTCGCCGATGCGGTCGACGTCAACCGCGGGACAATCGCGATAGCCATGCAACAATTGCCAAATCCGCGTCTGTCGCATCAGATCACGCGCTAGGTTGAGGTCGAGGGGCGGGAGTGCGTGCGCGGTGTCGCGCACAACTTCCACTGCCGTGCCGCCAGCACCGAACATCATCAGCGGGCCGAATGTGGCGTCGACCGCCATGCCCAAAATCAGCTCGTGCGCCTGCGGGCGGCGGATCATCGCCTGCACGGTAAAACCCGTGACCTTCGCGGCGGGCTTTAGCCGCGCGACGCGCTGCAAAATTGCCTCTGCCGCACGCTGCGCCTCTTCGGCACGCTCGATTCCGAGGCGAACACCACCGACGTCGGACTTATGGGATATGTCCTCGGAGAGGATCTTTACGACACAGGCGCCGTAGCGGGCGATGATCGGCTGCGCGAGCCTTGCGACCTGCACCGGCGTTGCGGCGACTTCCGTCGGCACGACGGGTATGCCGTAGGCGGCAAGTAGCGCCTTGGCCTCCACTTCCGTCAGCACCGACCGGCCGGAGGCAAGCACCGCCCCGAGCAGGGCCTCGGCCCTCGTCCGGTCCAACTCGAGCTCTTCGGGAAGCGACGGTGGAACGCGCGTCATCTCCTCCTGCGCGCGTGCATAGCGAACGAGTTGCATGAAGCCGTCGATGGCTTCCGCCGGCGTCGCGAAGCTGGCGATGCCGTCGGCGGCGAAAGCCGCGCGGGCGTCCCTCGCCGCCTCCTCCCCTAGCCAGTTGGCAAGCACGGGTACGACGCGCCGGCCGCTTTGCAGGCGTGTCCGCCGCGCGGCAATCACCGCGTCGGCCACGGCGGCGCTTGATGCCAGAGCCGTGGGGCAATTCATCACCAGGATGGCGTCCACATCATCGGCCTCGAACAGGATTTCCAGGGCGCGCGCATAGCGCGCCGGATCGGCATCGCCGATGATGTCGACCGGATTGCCCTGCGACCAGTTCGGCGGCAGGGCGGCATCGAGTGCCGCCTTGCTTGTTGCAGAGATTTGCGCAAGTACCCCGCCAAGCGCGCCGAGATGATCGGTGGCGAGGACGCCGGCTCCCCCGCCGTTGGTCAGTATCGCCAGGCGATCGCCGACCAGCTGCGGATGCCGCGCCAGCGTCTCTGCGGCACTGAACAGATCCTCGAGCTCGCGCACGCGCAGCAGGCCGGCGCGCCGAAACGCCGCTTCGTAGGCGGCGTCCGCTCCGGCCAAGGCACCGGTATGCGAAAGCGCGGCCCTGGCCCCGGTCGCGCCGCGGCCGGCCTTGACGACGATCACCGGCTTGGCGCGCGCCGCGCGACGTGCCGCCGACATGAACTTCGGCGCGTTGGTAACCGACTCCATGTAGAGGAGAATGGCGCGAGTGTCGGCATCGCCGGCAAGGTAATCAAGCAGATCGCCGAAATCCGCATCCGCCATGTCGCCGAGCGAAACAATCTTGGAAAAGCCTATCCTGCGGCCCCGCGACCAATCGATGATCGCGGTGATCAAGGCACCGGATTGCGACAGGAAGGCCAGGTCGCCCGCCAAGGGGGCCTGATGCGCGAAGCTGGCATTGAGCCCAAGCCCGGGCAGCAGCAACCCGAGGCAATTGGGACCCTGAACGCGCAGCAGGTGCGGTCGCGCGGCATCGAGCAGCGCTTGCCTGAGTTCGCCGCGAACGCCTGCGGTGATGACCACGGCCGCGCGCGTTCCCCGCGCTCCGAGATCGGCGATTAGCGCCGGTAGCGTTGGCGGCGGCGTGACGATCACTGCCAAATCCGGCGGCTCGGGCAGGGCGGCAATGCCGGGGAAACATGCATGGCCGGCGATGCTGTCGTGCTTCGGATTGACGAAATATATTGGCCCGGAAAAGCCACCGCGCAGCAGGTTCTCGGCCGTAATCAGGCCGACGCTTCCCGGCCTCGGTGATGCGCCGATCAGCGCCACCGAACGCGGCTGCAACAGAAAGTTGAAATTACGAATGGTCATGGTGCTCTGGGGCTGGCTGGGGCGATGGCGAGCGTGCTGCCGCCGATCTGTGTGGGTGCTGCCGCACGCATGGTGCCAACGGCCCGTGTCGGTCAACTGGCGGCTCGCAGCTCCGTTCCGATCGGCGGCGCACGCCGAGACGGCGCCCGATTCGCCGCGCCCGCGACCCACCCGCACCGGCCACGCATCGCGCTCACGGCGGACGCGCGCATTGACGCCGGTCAAGGCTTGGGTACGCGTATGCTTCCGCGCTCACCCACAGACGATTTTCACGGTGGCTGCCGATCGCTTCCCGGGGCAAGCTCGGCGCCCGCTAGTTGTAGACGGGTTTGGCGCCGGGCACCGGGGAGAAGGCAAAGCCGCCCTTGGCGAGGATGGTTTCCCGGCCGCCGAGCTCGGCAATCCTGCGCGCCTGATCGCAGCGCGCCCTGGCATCCGCAGCCTCCGGATCGACGACCGTGCGCAGGCGCTCCTCGCAGTCGGCAACGAACCCCGCGTAACCCGAGTGCTGCGCAAGGTCCCGCCTCTCGCCCGGGTCCGCTTCGAGGTCGAACAGCTGCGGCGGCATGCCGACGTAGTACACGAATTTGAACTTGCCCCGGCGGATCATGAAACACCCACAGGCCGCCCCTGCCGCGTGATACTCGCTCATCACCGTGCGAACGGGCGCGCTGCCGGCAACGATGTCGAGCAGCGGCGCTCCGGGCAGGCAGCGATCGGCCGCGTCGGGCATGAGGCCGGCGTTGGCGATGATCGTTGGGAAGCAATCCAGCAGCGACACCGGCTCGCGGCACGCGACGCCCTGCGGCACACCCGGGCCGGCGAAGATCATCGGCACCCCTGCCGATTCTTCGTACATGTTGGATTTGCCCCAGAGCCCACGGGCGCCGAGATTGTCGCCATGGTCGCTCGTGTAGAGTATGCGCGTGGCATCGCCGAGCCGACAGTCCTCGACCGCGGCGATCAGCCGACCGACGTTGTGGTCGACGAAGCTCACGAGACCATAATAAGCGGCGATCGCCCTGCGCACCTTGCGGGGATCATCGAACCCTTCGTCGTAGATCTGGCAGCGACGCATCGCCGCCATGAAGGGGTGCGTCGGCCGCTCCGTGCGCTCGTACATCTCGGGCCAAGGCACCTGGTCCTGCGGATAGAGATTGTACCACTCCGGGCGTGCGATCAGTGGGAAATGCGGACAGACCAAGGAAACGAACAGCACCCACGGCTTGCCGTCCGGCACCTGCGCCCGCTCGCGCAGCCAGCTTTCGGCGGCGGCGACGATGCGCGCATCGTAGGCCTGATAGTCGGAGTCCCCACAGCCGGCGTCGGCGGCTAGGCGCAGCGCCGCGGCGCGCCGCGGCGGTGGGTCGCGCAGCAAGCCGATGGGATCGCCGACAGCCCCGACCACGTGCAGAGGCATATGCTCTCGAACGAATCCATTATCGTCGGCCGTGCTGCGGAAGTGCAGCTTGCCGATAGCCTCCACGCGGTGTCCGGCCGCCCGCAGCCGATGCGCCCAGGTGGGCACGCTGCCGTCGTAGGGCATGGCATTGTCCCAGAAGCCGATCTGGTGGACATACCGGCCGGTGTGGAAGCTCGCGCGCGAGGGCACACAGATCGGCGAATTGCAGTAGGCATCCGTGAAGCGCACGCCGCGCCGCGCCAGCCGGTCGAGGTTGGGGGTGCGAATCAGCCGATGTCCGTAGCAGCCGAGCACGCGCCGGCTGTGCTCATCGGCCATGATCAACAACAGATTGCGCGGCGTCATCTTCCAACCCTAACGCACGTGACCCAACGCACGTGACGCGCCTGCGCTCGCCGCGCGTAAGCACGAAGGTCGCGGTCGCTCCAGCGCCGACGTAGGGCTACCGCGCTCTGTGCAGGCGATGCCGAAAGGTAGTGCGCATCACGCCGCCACCATTGCCGACCACGGCGCCGGGTGCAAGACCGTGCGCGGCAGGCATCGTGGCACCGAGAGGCGTCATGCCAGCGTACAGACGCAGAGCCCAGCGCGCGACTTTTGCTCATTGTGCTGTTAAGCCGTCTTTTCGCTCTCCCCTTGGCGGCGCTGCGTGGCTCCGCCCGGCGCGGTGATCCCGGCGCGGGCCCGCGCGCGCCGCAGGAGAACGCTGGCTGCGCGGCAACAGGGAAACGCACAGCAAGGAGCGCAAAACCGCCTTGCGCATTGCGCGCATTGTTCAGTTCACTATCATGCCGGGGCCGAGACTGCGTGTGAACTGCATCCTCGGCGAGCCGCAGGCAGTGGCGGCACGCGCGGCGCGCCGTCTGCCTGGCGTTTGAGCATCGTCCCGGCGGGGTACGCGGGACATGATGCGGGAGCTAGGTGATGGCCGAGAGCGCACCACTGAGCGCGCAGCTGAACTATGGCGCGGGACTGCTCGCTTGCACCCTGGCCGACGCCGGGGCCGACAATGCGCAATTAACGCTCGAGGCGGCGGGGGAGGTTGTGATCGTTCTGCGCAAGGGCAGCGAGATCGTCAGAATGGGGAGGGTTCCGGCGGGCTCTGCGTTCGTGCGATGGACGATACCTGCCAAGTAGAGCGCGGCGGATGCGCCCCGAGCGCTGCCGAAACCGGAATGGGGGGCCAAGGGCACAATGTGCGCGCGCCGTCGCGCTTGAGGGACTGAGCGCATGGCCGAGAGTACGAGCTTCGAGGCGAGATTGGTGCAGGCGGGAGCGGCGGTGGAGCGCCGACTGGAAGCGCTGCTTGCCGCCGACCGGCCGGGTGCGCGCGAGGCCGGCCGGCTCGGCGACGCCATGCGCTATGCGGTACTCGGCGGCGGCAAACGCCTGCGCCCCTTTCTCGTCATCGAGTCGGCGGCGCTGTTCGGCGTGCCGCAAGCTGCCGCGCTCAATGCCGCGGCCGCCGTCGAATGCATTCACTGCTACTCGCTGGCGCACGACGACTTGCCGGCCATGGACGACGACGACATTCGCCGCGGCCGCCCCACCGTGCACAAGGCCTTCGACGAAGCGACCGCCATTCTCGCCGGGGATGGACTTCTGACGCTCGCCTTCGAGATCCTGGCGCGGCCCGACACCCACGCGGATGCCAACGTGCGGGGGGAGCTCGTCGCGGCGCTTGCGCGCGCCTCCGGCTGGGAGGGCATGGCCGGAGGACAGCAGCTCGATCTTGAGGCCGAGGGTCGCCCCCAGAGTCTACCGGAGGTCACGCGCATCCAGTCCCTGAAGACCGGCGCACTGATCGGCTTCGCCATCGCCGCCGGCGCGGTGCTGGCGTGCGCCGGAGCACCGCAGCGCCGCGCCCTCGCCCATTATGCCGAAAGCCTTGGCCTCGCCTTCCAGATCGCCGATGACATCCTCGATGCGGTTGGCGACGCGGGGATCGTCGGCAAGGCGACGGGCAAGGACGCGGCCGCGGGCAAGGCGACGTTCGTATCGTTGCTCGGCCTCGCAGCCGCCCGCGAGAAGCTCGCCGAGCTAGAGGTCGAGGCCATAGCGGCACTCGCTCCCTTCGGCGCGCGCGCAGACGTGCTGCGGGAGACCGCCCGCTTTGTTGCGCGGCGCCAGAGTTAGGCTAGGCAATGGATGTGGCATTCGTCACCGGAGCATCGGGCTTCGTCGGCTCGGCGGTGGCGAGGGCGCTAGCCGCGCAAGGCCATCGGGTGCGCGCGCTGGTGCGCAAAACAAGCCCGCGCGCCAATCTCGACGTGCCCAACCTCGAGGTGATCGAAGGCGATATGCGCGAGCCTTCCGCCGTCGAGCGTGGCATCGCGGATGCGCGCTACGTGTTTCACGTTGCGGCCGACTATCGCCTCTGGGCTCCGGATCCGCACAGCATCATCCGCAACAATACCGAGGGCACGCGCGCGGTGATGCGCGCCGCCCGCCGGGCTGGGGTCGAACGCATCGTCCACACCAGCAGTGTCGCCACGCTGCAGGCCGGCAATAGCGATGCTCCGGGTGATGAGACTAGACCGGTACGGGAAGGAGAGGCGGTCGGCGCATACAAGCGCAGCAAGGTCCTTGCCGAGCAGCTGGTGCTCGCCATGGTCGCCGATGCCGGCCTGCCGGCGGTCATCGTCAATCCCTCGACGCCCATCGGCCCGCGTGATCTGCGCCCCACACCGACCGGCCGCATCATCGTCGAGGCGGCGTCCGGCCGCATGCCGGCCTTCGTCGACACCGGCCTCAATCTCGTGCACGTCGACGATGTCGCGGCGGGCCATCTGCTCGCGCTGCGGCATGGCCGCGTCGGTGAACGTTACATATTGGGGGGTGAGAATCTCGCGCTCTCGGAGATACTGGCGATGATCGCCCGCCTGGTCGGACGCACCCCACCGCGCGTGCGCCTGCCACTCGCGGCGATTGCACCCTTTGCATACGCCGCCGAGGCGCTCGCCCGCGTCACCGGGCGCGAGCCGTTCCTCACGCGCGACGCCCTGCGGATGGCCAAGCAGCAGATGTTTTTCAGCAGCGCCAAGGCCGAGCGCGAGATTGGTTTTGCCCCCCGACCGGCGGTCGTTGCCGTCGGCGATGCCATCGCCGACTTCCGCGCCCGGGGCGTGATCCAATGAGCTTGGTGATGCTCGCGGCCGCTTCCGCGCTCGGCGCCTGGGCGTATCTGCTCTTGTTGCGCGGCGGCTTCTGGCGCTGTGCGGAGCACGACGAGAGGCAGCCGGTAGCCGCCGAGCCGGCGCGCTGGCCGGCGGTCACCGCGATCGTGCCGGCGCGGAACGAAGCCGCTTGTATCGCGCGCAGCCTCGCCTCGCTGCTCGCCCAGGACTACCCGGCTCCCTTCAGCGTCGTGGTCGTCGACGACGGCAGCGAAGATGGTACGGCCGAGATCGCGCGGCGCCTCGGCGCAGCGCTACGCCCGACGATCCTGCCGGGCGCACCGCTGCCCGCCGGTTGGACGGGCAAGCTGTGGGCCGTGCAGCAAGGCCTCGAGCACGTCGCGGGATCGGCAATGGACCCGAAATACGTGCTGTTGACCGATGCCGATATCGTGCATGCGCCGCGGGCGCTGCGCGACCTCGTCGCCCGCGCCGAAGCGGGTGGCCTGCTGCTGACGTCGTGCATGGTGCGTTTGCGCTGCACGAGCCTGGCGGAGCGCGCGCTGATACCGGCCTTCGTGTTCTTCTTCCAGATGCTCTATCCCTTCGCCTGGGTCAATCGCCGCGGACACCCCCGTGCAGCGGCGGCGGGGGGCTGCATGCTGGTCGAGCGCAACGGCCTCGACGCCTGCGGCGGCGTCGCCGCGGTTCGTGCCGCCCTGATCGACGACTGCGCCCTCGCGGCAAGGCTCAAGGCGCACGGGCCAATATGGCTCGGCCTGACCGACCGCGCCACCAGCATCCGGGCGTATCCGCGCTTCGGCGATATCCGGCGCATGGTGGCGCGCTCAGCCTACGCACAGCTCGCCTACTCGCCGACCATGCTGCTCGGCGCCCTGGCGGGACTGGCACTGACCTTTCTCGTGCCACCGTTGACCGCGCTGTTCGCAGTGGGCAACGCGCGGCTCGTTGGGATTGCCGCCTGGGCGCTGATGACGCTGGCCTATTGGCCGACGGTGCGCTTCTATCGCCTTGTGCCGCTGTGGGCGCCGTTGCTGCCGGCGATCGCCGCCGCGTATATGCTGCTCACGATCGACAGCGCCTATCAGCACATGCTCAGGCGCGGCGGCATGTGGAAGGGACGGGCACAGGCGTTACCGGCAAAGGGCCAATGAGCGGGGCGGAGCAGCACAGTTCGGGTAAGACGTCGCGGGGCGAGAACTTCCCCGTCGCCTCGGCGCTGATCGCGCGCGCCTATCGCGCGCCGATCCTTGCCTACTATCGCTTCGCGCGCGCGGCCGATGACGTGGCGGACCATCCGACCCTATCCGCGGAGCGGAAGCTTGCGCTGCTCGACGGCCTGCAGGCAACGCTGCTCGGCAACGGCGACAGCGACCCCGCCGCCCTGCCGCTCAGAAGCGAGCTGGCCGCGCGCGGGCTGGCGCCGACGCATGCCATCGATCTGCTGACGGCGTTCCGCCTCGATGTCGGCAAGCGCCGCTACGCGGACTGGAGCGAGCTGATCGGCTATTGCCGCTACTCGGCGATGCCCGTGGGGCGCTTCGTTCTCGACGTCCATGGAGAGGATCGTGCCGCATGGGCGGCAAACGATGCCCTGTGCACCGCGCTGCAGATCATCAACCATCTTCAGGATTGCGGCAGGGACTATAGGGCGCTCGACCGCGTGTATGTGCCGCTCGACGCCATGGCGGCGAGCGGCACCAGCGTCGAAGCGCTCGCCGCACCGCGGGCGTCTCCCGAGCTCAGGGCCTGCCTGCAGGGTGTGGCGCGGCGCACCGCGGCATTGCTGCCCGAGGCGGCAAAGCTGCCGCAGTTGGTCAAAAGCCGCCGGCTTGCGATCGAAACCGGCGCCATCGTCGCGCTGGCCCGCAAGCTCGTCGCCTGGCTGCAGCAGCGCGACCCACTATGCGAGCGCGTGCACCTGCGGAAGCGTGAAATGCTCGCCATCGCCGGCCGCGGCGTCGTGGCAACATTGATTACCCGCGGCGGCCGGTCTGCGCTGCGGTTGCCGGCGCGAGGAGGCACGCGATGAGCGTTGCGCCGCTGGCGCCGCTGGCGTCACCCCCGCGCCAGGCGTCCGCAACGGGCAGCTCGTTTTACGCGGCCATGCGCATCCTTCCCGCAGAGCAGCGCGCGGCGATGTTTGCCATCTACGCCTTCTGCCGAGCCGTAGACGATGTCGCCGATCGCGACGGAAGCAAGGTACAGCGGCTCGCCGAATTGGCCGCCTGGCGCAGCGATGTCGCCGAGCTGTATGCAACGATCCCGCCGCCGGCGAGGCTCGCGCAACTGCGCGAGCCGATACAGCGCTTCGGCCTGGCGCGCGACGATTTCGAAGCGATCATTGATGGCATGGTGATGGATACCGAGGCAGACATACGGGCGCCGAGCTGGGCAACCCTCGAACTCTACTGCGACCGCGTCGCCAGCGCCGTCGGGCGCTTGGCAGTGCGCGTATTCGGTGTCCCCGAGCAGCACGGCTTGGCGCTTGCCCATCATCTTGGACGCGCCCTACAGCTGACTAACATCCTGCGCGACCTCGACGAGGACGCGCAGTTGGGGCGCCTTTATCTTCCGATCGAAGCGCTCTCGGCCGCCGGCATCACCGAGACGGCGCCGCTGCAGGTACTGGCACACTCCAACATTCACGCCGCCTGCGCTGCGGTGGTTGAGCGCGCGCGCGCCCACTTTGCCGGCGCCGCGCAGGTGATGCAACGGTGTCCGCGAGCGACGACGCGATCGCCGCGGGTGATGGCGAGCGTCTACGGCAGCATCCTCAATGCGTTGCACAAGCGCGGGTTCAAGCCCCCCCGCGCGCGCATCAGGCTTTCCAAGCCGCGCCTGCTGTGGGCCATCGTCCGCCACGGGCTGCGGTGATGGAACGGACGGGATGGCGACCGGGGTCGTGCATGTCATCGGTGCGGGCCTGTCGGGTCTTGCCAGTGCCGTGGCCCTGGTCCGGGCCGGTGCCAGCGTGTGCGTGCACGAGGCGGCGCGTTTCGCCGGCGGACGCTGCCGTTCCTACTTCGAGCCGACCCTCGGCATCGGCATCGACAATGGCAATCACCTCGTGCTTTCGGGCAACCGCGCCACGCTCGCCTATCTTGCGGCGATCGGTGCTGGCGATAGGCTGGCGGGGCCGCAGCGTGCCGAGTTCGATTTCGCCGACCTCGGCAGCGGCGCGCGTTGGCGCCTGCGGATCAACAATGGGCGATTGCCCTGGTGGATCTGCTCCCCAGGGCGACGGGTACCGGGCTCGC
>JBPYEF010000052.1:0-5665 GCA_051985875.1 Hyphomicrobiaceae bacterium | reverse complement strand
TTCTTCCTGCTGGAGGACGGGCTCCCGGAATTCTTCCGCCTACGCCGCGATCTCATCGACTTCGGCGGCGACTACAAGCTGCTCAACCACCACAACCAGGTGATCGGCGGCCTCGATGGCAAGGTGTTTACGATCGGGGGCAAGTGGTACGGGCGCGTGAAGCGCGAATACGCCGATCCACGGCTGATGATGGTACTCAAGCTGTTTGCGGGCATGCTGCTGTTCAACGCGGAAGCGCGGCGGCACATGCGCACGCTGGCGCGCGAGGTCGCCGCCGGCCGTTACACACCAAAGCTCGAAAAGCAGGAGGCCGAGCTCTACATGAACCCGCGCCGCGTACGCTAGCCGCGCCAGGGGATGACCCGGGGGTCCGGAGGCGGCGGGGCCGGGATGGCCGACGGGCTTCAGCGTGCGCGCTCGGCGCGCTAAGCTTTAGCGCGTCCCGGCAAACGGGGCGCGACGCTGCGGCGCGCGGCACCGGTCGATCACGGGAACTAGGATCGCGCACTGCCACGCCGGCCGCGACCATGGCCGCGCAAAGAAGGCCGACGCGACTCTTGCAGGGGGACACATGACCGCAATGCACGGGCTCGAAGCGCTCGCCCACGGGGCGATCCTGTCCTCCTTCACGCGGACCAACCGGCTGCTCGGCGCCATACCCCCGGGCCACGCCCGGCCGATCGAGATGACGGCCGGCGACCCCAAGGAGGCAATGCCCGCTTTCGTCGGCGACAAACTGCTCGAGGCCAAGGAACTGCTCGGCACCTATCCGAAGATCCGCGGCTCCGATGCCCTGCGCGCAGCGATCAGCGCTTGGATCGGGCGGCGCTATCGCCTGGCGGACGCCCTCGATCCGGCGCGCGAGGTGCTGCCCCTGAACGGCTCGCGGGAAGGGCTATTCTTTGCCGCGCTTCCGGCCGTTGGCCGCAAGCGCTGTGACGGGCGCCCGCTCATGCTGCTGCCCAACCCTTTTTATCAAGCCTATCTCGGGTCTACCTACGGCACCGGGTGCGAGCCCTACTATCTGAACGCCACCGCGGCGACCGGGCATCTTCCCGATCTAGAGGCACTCGCCGAGCAGCACGACGTGCTGCGGCGCACGGCCGCCTTCTACCTGTGTTCGCCCGCCAACCCTCAAGGCGCGGTGGCAGGCCAGGAGTATATCGCCCGTGCGCTGGCCCTGGCGCGTGCGTACGACTTCATGCTGTTCATCGACGAGTGCTACTCGGAGATCTACGTCGATGAACCCCCTGTCGGGGGGCTTCAGGTTGCGGCGGCGACGGCGGAGCGCTTTCGCAACTTGGTCGTGTTCAACTCCCTCTCGAAGCGCTCGAACCTACCCGGCTTGCGTTCGGGGTTCGCCGCCGGCGACGGCGCGTTCCTCGACACGCTCGCCGAGATCAGAAATCTCACGGCTCCGCAAATGCCCGGGCCCGTCCAACATGCCTCGGCCGCGGTGTGGTCCGAGGAGCAGCACGTGACCGTTATCCGCCAGGCCTATCGCGCCAAGTTCGCCGTGTGCGATTCCCTGCTAACGGGTCGCTACGGCTACCGGCGCCCGGCCGGGGGCTTCTTCCTTTGGCTCGACATGGCGCAGCTCGGCGGCGCCGAGGCGGCGGCCTTAACCATCTGGAAACGCTGCGGTGTCAAGGTGTTGCCGGGTGTGTACCTGGCCCATGAGGACCGCAATGGGGTCAATCCCGGCACGGACTTCATTCGCGTCGCGCTGGTGCACGACGCGGCAACGGTCAGGGAGGCGCTTGAGCGCATTGTCACAGTAACCACCTAGACGCTCGCAGTATGGTGTATCGGGGCGACGAGCCTGCCCCCTTGCTCCCGTCCTCAATCCAGGACGCGATCAATGGCTGGCTCCGTACAGTACTTGGGTATCTTGTGCTGCTGGCGTGTGCGGCCGGCGGCGTTTGCCTGCTCACCTGGTCGGCCGCGGATCCGAGCCTGACGCACGCGACGGGTGCTGCGGCCCGCAATGCGCTTGGGCCGGTTGGCGCCATTCTCGCCGATCTTGTCATGCAGCTGCTCGGCCTTGCCGGCGTGTTCGTGCTGCTGCCGCCAAGCTTCTGGGCGCTGCAGCTTGTCAGCACGCAACGGCTTGGGCCCATGCGCGCGCAATTGCTGCTCGCTCCGGCGGCGATTCTGCTGCTCGCGGCTGCGGCCGCGGCGCTGCCATCGGCGCCCGCTTGGCCACTCCATCACGGCTACGGCGGCATGCTCGGGGATCTCGGCCTCGGGGTGATGGCGAGCCTTTTGGTACACCTCGAGGGCGACCGCTCGACGGTCACCGCCGGTAGCCTCTACTTCGCCGCCGGCATGGCAGTCATGTTCGCTAGCCTCGGCTTGACCCGTCGCGATCTGATGCTGATCTGCCGCCCGGGTGGGGGCTTGCGCCGTGGCGCGGTCGCGCGCTATTGGCGCGCACTGCGCCGGCGCCGCATGGTCATCGCCGCGCCCGTCGATGGCGAGCGGCGTGAGCCGATATTCGCTGCCGCGGGGCCTGTGGATGGCGAGCGCCGCGAGCCGAGCTTCGCCACCGGGTACGCTGCGAGCAACCCCGTGCCCGAGGTCCCAGCCCCTGCGGTCGATGACCGTGCGGTGGCCACGGTGCGCGAGCCTCGCCCCGCCGGCGGCCGCGACGCCTCGTTCGATTCCCTCACCGATCGGGCGAGCCGTGCCATCGCCGAGCGCTTTGCGCCGGCGCGGCGGCGTTCCCTCACATCGCAACGACGGGACCGTGCTCCGGCCCCGGAGCCGGCACGGATACCGGAAAAGGCCCCCGGCGTGGGTGACGGCGCTGGCCACCACGAGCTTGGCGGGGCCCGCGCGGTTGCCTGCGTGCGCCGCCCTCCCCTCGGCCTTCTCGAGCGGCCGACGGCGAAGCCGGACGATGGCCACTCCGAGGCCGCTTTGCGCGGCCACGCGCGGCTGATCGAAGCGTGTCTGAGCGACCGTGCCGCAACCGGCAGTATTACCGAGATCCACTCGGGCCCCGTGGTGACGCTGTTTGCGTTCCAGCCGGCGCGCGGGGCAAAAGTCGAACGTGTCGTCGCCCTTGCCGACGATATCGCCCGCGCGCTGCGCGTGCCCTCGGTGCGCGTCGCGCCCTTTCCTGGACGTAACGCCCTCGGCATCGAGGTCCCCAACGCGCGACGGCAGCGCATCCCTCTGCGCGAGCTGTTTGAGTGCGATGGCTTCCGCGCGTCGAACGCCTGCCTGCCCCTGGCGCTGGGACGGGACGCCACCGGCGAGCCGGTGATTGCCGATCTTGCACGCATGCCCCATCTGCTGGTCGGGGGGATGGCGGGATCGGGCATGTCAGCGGGGATCTCGGCGATGGTCCTGTCATTGCTCTATCGCCTGTCGCCCGAGCAGCTTCGCCTCCTGATGATCGACGGACGAACGGGTACGCTCGCCCGCTTCGCGGACATTCCACATCTGTTGTGCCCGGTCGTTGTCGATGCGGAGGCGGCCGGCGCGGCCCTGCGCTGGGCGGTCGCCGAAGTCGACAGCCGCTTGCGCACGCTGGCGCGCGCCAGCGTGCGCAGCATCGATCTGTTCAACAGTCGCGTTGCACGGCCGCCGCGGCGCGGCGCCCCCGCGGGTGTCTGCGGAGCGGCCGATGGCGATACCATGCCCCACATCGTCATCGTCATCGACACGTTCACCGCGCGCATGGCCGCCGCCGGCACGGCGATTGCGGGGCCCCTGCAGCGGCTTGCGCCCGCGGCGCGCGCCGCAGGCGTGCACCTGATCGTTGCCACCGAATCCGCGGCGCCCGGCGCCGCCACGCTGAAGACCGGCTTTGCTGCCCGCATTTGCTTCAAGGTGGCCTCGCGCCGCGACAGCCGCAGCATCCTCGATGCCGAGGGGGGCGAGCGGCTGCTGGGTGAGGGCGACATGCTCTTTCGCAATGCTTCGGGGCGCGTGGCGCGTGCGCACGCGCCCAACGTTGCCGACGCCGAGCTCGAGGGCGTCACCGCATTCCTGCGCCAACACGGCGCGCCGCAGTACGTGGCGGGCATCGCCGCGCGGCGCGATGGCCGCGCGCCGGAGAGAGCGGCTGCGGCGCCTTGGCAAACCATCTCGCCAAGCCGGGCTCAGCACGGCTACGCCTGAACAGGTGCCGGCGCCGCCGCCTTGCGCCCACAAATTTGTCCTAATGTTGGTCGAAGGTCGCCACGGGCCGAATCGCGCCCACGGCGGGCGGCAGCTTGGGGGGAATTCATGCAGGCGCGCATAGCGGTGCAGCTTGGATATTGCCTGCTGCTCACGGTGTGTGCCCTGCCGCTGTGCGCGCGCGCCGGCGACGAAAAGGCAGTGCCGCCAAACCCGGTCGGCGCGCACGGTAACTGGACCCAGTCGGTTAGCAAGGAAGCGGCGGTCGACGGCGTGGAGCTCGACAAGCGTCAGCTCGCTTTGATTCAGAAGGTCAGCCTCTACTTCAACCAGATGAGCGATCTCAAGGGCGTGTTCGTGCAGACCAGCGCCGACAACAAGCGCGCGCACGGCAAATTCTATGTCAAGCGCCCTGGGCGGTTCCGCTTCGACTACGGCCCCCCGAGCAAGCTCGTAATCCTCTCGGACGGGGAATATCTCGCGATCCAGGATCACGATCTGAAGACCGACGACCGTGTGGCGCTCGATCAGACGCCCTTCCGCGTCCTGATGCGCAAGGACGTCGACTTGCTGCGTGACGCCCACATCCTCGAGGTGGAGGACGTTAACGACGTGATCGTGTTGTTGCTCGAAGACAAGAACCCCGACAATCCCGGCCGCATCAAGCTTTACCTTGCCAAAAAACCCGAGCTCGAGCTCAAGGAATGGGTCACGACCGACAACCAGGGCTTGGATACGCGCATCGAGCTGAGCGAGGTCAGCAAGGTCGACAATCTTGACCCTGAGATGTTCACGCCACCCCCGGTCGCCCTGGAACGGATCAGGGAACAGCAATAGATTGCGCAACACCGCCCTCGCGGTGTCGTTTTGCGGCTCAGGCTCAGCTTCTGGTTCTCGCTTGGTTCCGGCAGCGGCTTCACATGTGCGCGAATGCCGCCGGCAGGGCTGCGGGCCGATTCGGCCGCTGTGCAACAGGAAAGATGGGGAGAGCTGAAACATTCTGTAACAATTTCGTGATCAACCGCCGACTCCCCATTGAAATGGCCCCTACAAGTATTATTTTGTGCCGGTAGCGGGCGATGTCGCTCTTCATCGGTAGTGCCCCCCGTCTAGCCGAAAGACATCGCTTGCGGTGCCGGTTTCCCTCCCGGCACCATGCGCATAACGCGCTTCTGCGCCCAACTCCTCCCCCGGGGTTGGGCGCTTTCTTTTGCGCGGGCTTTTGCGCGGGGACAGTGCGAGCACGCGCGTGGCGCGTTCAACGCACAGGTGTGCGCTGTCCCAAACCTCAGGCGGGAATTGGCCCGGCGATGCGTGCCGGCTGGTGGGCGGCCACCGGCCCGGCTTGCGCGGCGAGGATGCTGTCGATCCTTCGCAGATCCTCGGCGACCTGCAGCAGCCGCTCGGTCACACGTCGCTGGAAGTGTTCAGCGAGGGAGGGATCCTCGCGCATTTGCGCGTGCATGGCGGCACGGGTGATCTTCAGGCAGAACACCCAATCGCGTGCGACCACCGTCGCCTGATAGTCGTGCTC
>JBPYEF010000051.1:0-4995 GCA_051985875.1 Hyphomicrobiaceae bacterium | reverse complement strand
CAGGCCTATCCGCACAAGATTTTGACCGAGCGGCGCGATCGCATTCGCACGCTGCGCCAGGGCGGCGGCCTTTCGGGGTTCACCAAGCGCGCGGAGAGCGCGTACGATGCGTTCGGCGCGGCGCATTCCTCGACCTCGATCTCCGCCGGGCTCGGCATGGCGGTGGCGCGCGATTTGGCCGGGGGTGAGCACCACGTGGTGTGCGTGATCGGCGATGGCGCGATGAGCGCCGGCATGGCGTATGAAGCGATGAACAACGCGGGCGCACGCAACGAGCGCCTGATCGTCATTCTCAACGACAACGACATGTCGATTGCCCCCCCGGTCGGAGCGCTGTCGACCTATCTAGCGCGCACTTCCTCGAGCGGCACCTACCTGCACTTGCGCGACATTGCCAAGCAACTGGCCAAGCGCCTGCCGAAGACGTGGGAGCGCCGCGCGGCGCGGGTGGAGGAGCTGACGCGCACCTATTGGACGGGTGGCACGCTGTTTGAGGAGCTGGGCTTCTACTACGTCGGTCCGATCGACGGGCACGATCTCAATGTGCTGCTGCCGGTGCTGCGCAATGTGCGCGACGCGCGCCAGGGTCCGATCCTCGTGCACGTGGTGACCCAGAAGGGCAAGGGCTACGCGCCGGCGGAGGCCTCCGACGACAAGTACCACGGCGTCAACCGCTTCAACGTGATCACCGGCGCGCAAGTGAGCGCCAAGCCGAACGCGCCGACCTACACCAAGGTGTTTGCCGAAAGCCTGATCGCAGAGGCGCACAGGGACGCGCGCATCGTGGCGATTACGGCGGCGATGCCCGCGGGCACGGGGCTTGATCTTTTCGCCAAGGCGTTTCCGACGCGCACCTTCGACGTCGGCATCGCCGAGCAGCATGCGGTGACCTTCGCCGCCGGGCTGGCGGCGGAGGGCTTCAAGCCGTTTGCGACGATCTACTCGACGTTCCTGCAGCGTGCCTACGACCAGGTGGTGCACGACGTCGCCATCCAGCGCCTGCCCGTGCGCTTTGCGCTCGACCGCGCCGGGCTGGTCGGGGCCGACGGGCCGACGCACGCGGGCGCCTTCGACATCGCCTACCTCGGCTGCCTGCCGGGGTTCGTGCTGATGGCGGCGGCGGACGAGGCCGAGCTCAGGCACATGGTGGCGACGGCCGCGGCGATCGACGACCGGCCCTCGGCGCTGCGCTATCCGCGCGGGGAGGGCACCGGGGTGGAGCTGCCCGAGCGCGGAGAGCCGCTGGAGATCGGCAGGGGCCGCATCGTGCGCGAGGGCTCGGCGGTGGCGCTGCTGTCCTTCGGCGCGCGCCTCGGGGAGTGCCTGAAGGCGGCCGAGCAGCTCGCCGCGCTCGGGCTGCCCGCCACCGTTGCCGATGCGCGCTTTGCCAAGCCGCTCGACGGCGCGCTGGTGCGCCGCCTGGCGCAACACCACGAGGTGCTGGTGACGATCGAGGAGGGCGCCACCGGCGGCTTCGGCGCCTACGTGCTGCAGTTCCTCGCCGCCGCCGGGCTGCTCGACCGTGGGCTGAAGATCCGCCAGATGGTGCTGCCCGACGCGTTCCTCGATCAGGACAAGCCGGAAAAGATGTACGCCACAGCAGGCCTCGATGCCGCCGCCATCGTCGCGACCGTGCTCTCGACGCTGGGGCGCGAACGGGAAGGGCTAGGCCGCGCCGAACGCGCATGAGGCGCACGCGAGGCTCGGTTTTCAACAGCTCATCCACAGATATTTTCTGCCCCACGATCCCCGCTGGCCTTGGGCGCATTGCCCTCACCACGCGCCTGGCCTATGCAGGGAACGTCCCTAGACCAACTTTCCTGCCTGCCGTCGCATCCCCATCTGGCAGCAGGATGCAAGCCCCCGCGAACGCAGGGGCTTTCTTTTTTGGCGTGCTAGCCGACGTGCCAAAGACAACGGGCAGGGACGGCGAACTCGCGCGATTTGCGGCGCCGGTCTGACCGTGGACATGTGCCGGCGATTGCGCCCTGCCGTGGCTAGAGCATCGCCGCCTTGAGGTTGGCCGCCGCCTTGTCCCAGTTGACGACGTTCCACCACGCGTCGATGTAGTCGCCGCGCCGGTACTGGTACTTGAGGTAGTAGGCGTGCTCCCAGACATCGACGCCGATCACCGGCTTGGCACCCTGTTCCATGTGCGGGGTGTCCTGGTTCGGTGTGCTAATTACGCTGAGCTTCTTGTCCTTGCCGACCGCGAGCCACGCCCAGCCGGAACCGAAGCGGCCAAGCCCAGCGGTCTTGATCGCCGCCTTCATACCGGCGACGTCGCCGAAGGACGCAGCGATGGCGCTCTTGAGGTCTTCGCTCGGAGCGTTCGCCCCGCCCGGGGTCATCAGTACCCAGAAGAATGTGTGGTTCCAGTGACCGCCGAGGTTGTTGCGCACCGCCGTGCGCACCGCCTCGGGGGCCACGCTGAGATTGGCGAGGATGTCCTCGATCGGCTTGGTGGCGAGCTCGGGCCATTTCCCGACGAGCGCGTTGAGATTGTTGACATAGCCGCCGTGGTGGTTGTCGTGATGGATCTGCATGGTCTTGGCGTCGATGTGCGGCTCGAGCGCGTCATTGGCATATCCGAGCGGTGGCAGCGTGAAGGCGCCGGGCGCGGCCACCTGCGCGCCCTGGGCGCGAGCCACCTCGCCCTCTGCCGCCGCGGCCGCCAAGGCTGTTGCCCCGGCACAGAATTTGAGAATATCGCGTCGGTTCATGGTTACCTCCCGAAAGCTTAACAAAATGAGCTTGAGCACGAGCGCCATGCCAGCATACCCCCGCGGCTCCGCTCGCAACCATTGCGAAAGCACATCCCGGTCGGCCACGCCGATCACGGAGGCGTGAAGCGGCATGCCACCCGATCCGCACCCGAGTGCACGGCAGCGGCTCGATCTGTGTCTGGTTGCGCGCGGGCTCGCACGATCGCGCACGCGTGCTCAGAGTCTGATTCGCGAAGGGCAGGTCGCGGTTGCCGGCGTGCTGCAAACCGAGCCGGCGGCGCGCGTGGGGCCGGGCGACGCGATCACCGTCAGCGCCACGGCCACGCACGTGTCGCGCGGCGCGCTGAAGCTGCTCGCCGCGCTTGACCACTTCCACCTGCCCGTCGCTGGCCGCGTCGCGCTCGATGTCGGCGCCTCGACGGGCGGCTTCACCGAAGTGCTGCTCGCACGCAGTGCGGTGCGCGTTTATGCGGTGGATGTCGGCCGCGGCCAGCTCGACGCGCGGCTCGCCCGTGAGCCGCGCGTCGTCGCGCTGCCGGGATGCGACGCACGGCGGCTCGATCGCACGCTGATCCCCGAGCCGGTCGGAGCGATCGTCGCCGACGTGAGCTTCATCTCGCTCACCAAGGCGCTGCCTGCGCCGCTGGCGCTCGCCGCGGCCGATGCGTGGCTGATCGCGCTGATTAAGCCGCAGTTCGAGGCCGGGCGCGCGGCGATCGGCAAGGGTGGCATCGTGCGCGACGAGGCTGCCCGGCGGCGGGCGGTCGAACTGGTCACGGCGTTCGTCGCGGCACGGCACGGCTGGCGGGTGCTCGGCGTCATGGCTTCGCCGATCCGCGGCGGCTCGGGGAACGCGGAGTTTCTGCTCGGAGCGGTGCGTGACGGCTGAGCGCGACACCTTCTCGATAACGCGCCTCGGCGCGCACGGCGATGGTGTCGCCGAGGCGGACGCAGAAAGCCGCTATGTGCCCTTTGCGCTCCCCGGCGAGCGGGTGCGCATCGGTGCGGACGGTGTGCTGGTCGTCCTCTGCCCAAGTCCGCAGCGGCGGCAGCCACTCTGCCGCCACTTCGGGGTGTGCGGGGGCTGTCTCGCCCAGCACATGGACGCGGGGCTCTACGCTGAATGGAAACGCGGCATTCTGCTCGCCGCATTTCGGCAGCGCGGCCTCGAGCCGGAGGTGCTTGCCATCAAGCGCATTGTGCCGGGCTCCCGCCGGCGCGCAGTGCTCACCGCTCGGTGCACGCGCGGTGAAACCGTGCTCGGCTATCACCAGCGCCGCAGCGCGCGCGTCTTCGCGATCGCCGAATGCCCCGTGCTCGTGCCCGCGATCGTCGCCGAGCTCGACGGATTGCGGGCCATCGCCGCGACGCTGGCCGCTAGCGAAGCGCGGCTCACCGTGCTCGCCACCCCGCGCGGCCTCGACGTCGCGGTCGCCGACGCCTCGGGTCGCGGCGACGGGCCGACGCTTGCCGCGCTCGCGCGCCTGACCGCGCAGCACGCGATCGCGCGCCTCGTGCGCAACGGAGAGCTCATCGCCGAGCGGGCGCGTCCGGAGCTGATGCTCGGCTCGGTGGCAGTGGTGCCGCCGCCGGGCGTGTTCGTGCAAGCGGTCGCGGCGGCCGAGGCGGCGATGGTAGAGGAGGTGCTCGATGGCGTCGCCACGGCACGGCGCGTGCTCGATCTGTTCGCTGGCATTGGCACCTTCACGCTTGCGCTCGCCCGCCGCGCCGGCGTGCTCGCGGTCGATGCCGAGGCAGAGGCGCTCGCTGCCCTCGGCGCGGCCGCGAACGGGGCGCGCGGGCTGAAGCCGATCGCCACACTGCGCCGCGACCTCATGCGTGTGCCCCTAACGGCCGAGGAGCTCGACGCCTTCGAGTGCGTCGTGCTCAATCCGCCGCGCGCCGGGGCGCACGCGCAGGTGCGGCAGATCGCCAGCGCGCGCGTGGCGCGCGTCATCTACATCTCCTGCAATCCGGCGACGCTTGCCCGCGACGCGCGCATTTTGGTCGATGCGGGCTTTGCGCTCGAGCGCGTGCTGCCGATCGACCAGTTCCTGTATTCGGCGCAGCTGGAGGCCGTCGCAACCTTCCGCCGCGTGGACCGGCGGCCAACGCCGAGGCCTCGGCTTTGACGGCCTAGGCAGCGCGTGTGGTGGGGAGCTCGCCGCAGAGACGTACGCCCCCCGAGTGCTTCGGCGATCGGATTCCAACACCGCACATGGCAGTAAGCAGTCCAAGCATGCCCCCGCGGTTGCTTGCTGCTGCGGCG
>JBPYEF010000050.1:0-2908 GCA_051985875.1 Hyphomicrobiaceae bacterium | reverse complement strand
AATCGGGACCTCGCTGGCGAACGCCTGGCGCGCGAGCTCGATCTGACGCGTCACTTCCGGCAGCGGTTGGTAGACGCTGAGCGGCGAGCCGGTGATCACCATGCCGTCGAAGTCGGCGAGTGCGACGCCCGGCGGCAGCCGCTCGTCGTCGGCAACATTGAGGGCGAGCAGCGTCAGAGGATCAGCATGCAGCGCGAGCGCGCGCTCGAACATCGCGCAATTGGTCAGACCGCCGTGCGCGGCGATGACGCGCTGCGCCGCCGCCGGAGCCCCGTCGAAGATCAAAATTCGCGTCATCGCCGTCATCTCCCCACGCGATCCCTAGCCGGCGCAAGGGCCCGGTGCAAGCCCGCGCCGCGTGGCGTGGCCGCGACGCGCAGCGCTTTTGGTTCAAAAGATCTCCGGGCACCACGGCGCGCACGGCGTGCGGAACGCGGCGTCGGCGCGCGCCGCCGCACCGGGTGCAAGTTCGACGACGCGCAGGGCCCGCGACAGTTGCGTCCAGGTGAAGCCCCCGAGATAGACGGAGCCGAGCGCGGCGATATCGCAGCGCAGCTCGGCGGCGGCCGCGGTTCGCCCAACGCCATCGGCCCCGACCCGCCAGCAGCCGCTGTTCCAAGGGCAAAAGGCGTCGGTGACATCGAGCACCACCGATGCAGCCGGCTCGAAGCGACGCGCGGAGAGCGCGGCCTCCAGGTCAATGAGCCGGAGCCACACGCCGTCGCGCAGGCTGAACCGCAGCCGCCGCGGCTCGGCTGCGAGCAGCAGCAGGGGGTGGTCGACCGGCAGCAGTGCAGCGGTCGTTCGCGCCATCCAGTCGATTTCCAGGAGGTAGTGCCACACCGCTTGCGTTGCCGCGGCAGAGGCGCCGAGCGCCTCTACCACGTGAACGGCACCCGTCTGCACGCCGCGCTCAAACTTCGGGGTGAGGCGATAGAGGGCGTAGGCCGCAGGCGCCGTGTCACCGGCGATGACGACACATTGCAGCTCGCCGGAGTTCCCGCGGCGCCAGGCGCCGTCGGCAAGCGTTCGTGCCTGCCACCACGCACTGCTGCGCGCAAACATCCCCGGCGTGGCTCTGGCGACGCGTTCGTAGATGGGCGCAATGACGGGCTCCGCCTCGCTCAGCGGTATCAAGCTCGCCCTTGCCGCCGGCAGAGCGAGCTGATGGAGCCGCGCGCCATGGCGTGGCACGTCGATCTCCGCCGAAAACGCGGCCATGCCATAGCCGAATCGGTCGTAAATCGTGTCCTCGGTGGCCCACAAATACGCGAGCGCCTCGCCACGTTCGCGACAGGCATCGAGCTGCGCGCGCATCATCTGCCGCAACACTCCACGGCGTCGGTGCGTCGGCAGCACGGCGACGATGGTGACGCCCGCCGTTGGCACCCGGCCGCCGGGAACCGCGAGCTCGAAGGCGAACGAGCCGGCAGCGCCGACCACACGCTTGCCGTCGTGCGCGGTATGCACGCGGTAGGGAGGCATCAGGCGTCGCAGGGCGGCGATACTGTCGTCGACGGGCACGCGCCCGAAGTAGTGCCAGATCGGCGTGACTGCGGCACGCAAGTCTTCGGCCGAGGCGCATGTCAAGACTGTGATGGTCACCGCGTCACGTGCTCCGGTTACGCGCCAATGCGGCCGACGCCGACCTCACCGCGCGGCCACCCGTTGCCGCCCACACATAGGGCTTCCGCACCGCTACAACCATCCCTTTTGCGCGGTGCGCCTCGACGCGCAGCCGGCGGCGCGGCACCGCGATTGCCGCGTGCTGAGCAGTCCGCGCCGCGCGCTCGCCAACACACTGCCGACCGGTTTGCGCTCGCACGCCTTCGGGCGCGCCGATGCGTTCTCGGGGGGGAACACGCCGGCCGCTTGGGCGTTGCATCCGTGCGCGGTCGCACGCTCTGCACATCGATCGCGGCAGGGATAGAAGGGCGTGCCGAGGATCCTGCGACAGGAGTTTTGCCATGCCGGGGAAAGCGACAATAGAGAAGGCCCGCCGCGACAAGCGGGCGGGTAAGTCCGCCACGACGCAGGCGGGTGAATTCGTCCACGAGGAGATTCGCAAGATCCGCCGTGGCAGGCATGGGGCTAGGTCGGCCAAGCAAGCGGTGGCCATTGGCCTATCCGAGGCGCGGCGTGCGGGCGTCGCCCTTGCGCCCCCGAAGCGGGGAAAGGCGCGCACGCGCCGGAGCGCCGCCTATGCCTTGGCGGTTGGCCAGCACAAGCGCAAGGTGCAGCGTCGGCCCCGTGTTCGGCGCGCCGTGCTGCAGACGTTGCGCAAAGAGCCGCGCGGCTCGGTGTCCCGCCGGTCGCTGTCCCGGCAGACCAAGACCGCCGCCGCGCGCCGCTCTCCTGCGCAGCGCTCGGCTGCGGCGCGCAGGGCCGCGCGCACGAAGGGCGCAAAGAGGCGCTCTGAGGCGGCGCACAAGGCACAACGCAGCAGAGCGCGCAAACGCAGCTGAGAGGCAAGAGAGCTCGCGTCGCGCGCGCAAGTATGGCGCCGAGCCGCGGCGCGCCGCCGGCCATGGTGCCGCTGCACGGACCCCATGCCGACCTGCAACGCCACCCCGCGCAATATGTCAACATGTCAACGCGCCGATGTGCACGCCGCGACGCTTGCGCCGATCGCAAAGGTGGTTGCCCGACCCTTGTACCCCTCGCACCAACCGGCCACCCGCGTTGGCCAGAGACGGTGTCCGACGCGGCCGGCTGCGGAAGCAGGTTTGCATGCGGTCGCCAGGTTGCGCAGCAATCCAAGGCTGGCCAAGGCTGGCCAAATCTGTTTGCCCACGGCTGATTTCCGAAGGCTGATTTCCTCCGACGTCTGATTTCCGAAGACTCTTCCAAGGCCGGTTTCCCGGCGGGTTGCCCGCAGCGATATTTCTTCTTTGCGCGTCCGCCGAGC
>JBPYEF010000049.1:0-11952 GCA_051985875.1 Hyphomicrobiaceae bacterium | reverse complement strand
CCTACGCAATTATTTCCTGACCGGGTTGGTGGTCGTCGGGCCGGTCACCATCACGCTCTACATTGCCGAGTACGTCATCAATGCGGTCGACGCTTGGGTAAAGCCCTACATCCCCAAGATCTACAATCCGGAATCCTATGTTCCCTTTCCAATACCCGGTGTCGGCCTGCTGTTTGCGATCGTCGGCCTCACCCTGATCGGCGCACTCGCCGCCAACCTCCTCGGCCGTTCGCTGATCAGCGCGGGGGAGCTGATGGTCGGGCGCATGCCGATCGTGCGCAACGTCTACCAGGCGCTGAAGCAGATCTTCGAATCGGTAGTGACCGCTTCCGGGCCGAACCAGAGCTTCCAGAAGGTGTCGTTGATGGAATTTCCTTCCAAGGGGATCTGGTCGATTGTGTTCGTCACCGGGGACGCGGCCGAGCAGATCGCGGCGGAGCTGCCGGACAAGGACCTGATCAGCGTGTTCATGCCGACGGGCATGTTGCCGCCCTCCGGCTTCGTGTGCTTCGTGCCCCGCGCCCACGTGCTGCCGGTGAAGATGACGGTCGAGGACGCGGCCAAGATCATCATTTCCGCGGGTATGGTGAACCCCGAGACCCAGGCGAAGCTCAAGGAGCTGGCCGCTAAGGCGCGCAGCAAAGGCTAGCAGCGCGGCGGCTCGCGCGCCTTGTTGCTGCCGGCGCCCGTGCCATGGTCACGCCGCCCGAAACAGGCGCACGGCTTCGTCGCACTCGAAGAGATAGAGCAACAGCCGCAATGCCTCCCCGCGCGGCGAGCGCAGCTGCGGGTCCTGGTGCAGGATGAGGCGCGCATCGTCGCGGGCCGCAGCGAGCAGCTCTTCAAACCCCGGTACCTCGGCGACGCGGAATTCCGGAACCCCGCTTTGCCGGGCACCCAGCACTTCGCCGCCGCCGCGCAATGCCAGGTCTTTTTCGGCGATGATGAAGCCGTCCTCCGTTTGCTCCATCATGGCCAGGCGCTGCCGAGCGGCGTCGCTGAGCGGCGGCTTGAAGAGCAGCATGCAGAAGCTCTCGCGGGTGCCGCGTCCGACGCGGCCGCGCAGCTGGTGCAGTTGCGCAAGGCCGAAACGCTCGGCGTGCTCGATGACCATGATGTTGGCATTGGGCACGTCGACGCCGACCTCGATGATGGTCGTCGCCACGACGATCTTCAGCTGATTGGCGGCGAACGCCGCCATGGTTGCGTCCTTGACCTTGTCGGGCATCGCACCGTGCAGCAGCCCGACGCTGTTTGCCCCGAATACCTGGCAAAGCTGCGCGTGCCGCTCCTCCGCGGCGGCGAGCTCGGCTTTGTCCGAGCTCTCAATCAGCGGACAGACCCAATACACTTGCGCACCTTCGCCGAGCTGCACGCCGATGCGCTCGATCAGGCGCTCAAGCGCGTCGACGGGAACCGCGCGGGTGACGATCGGCTTGCGCCCGGCGGGCTTCTCCGTCAGGCGCGAGACGTCGAGGTCCCCGTAGTGGGTCATCAGCAAGGTGCGCGGGATCGGCGTAGCCGTCATCACCAGCACGTCGGCTCCGCCCTTGCCGCCCTTGGCCTGCAGCGCCAGGCGCTGGTGTACGCCGAAGCGGTGCTGTTCGTCGATTACCGCAAAGGCCAGGTCCTTGAAAACGACGTCGGGCTGGAACAGCGCGTGGGTGCCGATCACAATATCCACCGCGCCGTGCCGCAGGCGCTCCAGCAGCTCGCTGCGGCTCTTGCCCTTCTCCCGTCCCGTCAGCAGGGCGATGCGCAGATCTGCGGCCGCGGCGAGTGGCGTCACGGTTTCGAGGTGCTGGCGTGCGAGCACCTCGGTCGGCGCCATCAGCGCGGCCTGCAGTCCTGCTTCCACGGCAATGGCCATGGCGAGCAGCGCAACCACCGTTTTGCCGGAGCCGACATCGCC
This sequence comes from Hyphomicrobiaceae bacterium, assembly GCA_051985875.1. GTDB lineage: Bacteria > Pseudomonadota > Alphaproteobacteria > Rhizobiales > Hyphomicrobiaceae > AWTP1-13. The sequence goes on along the minus strand of JBPYEF010000049.1, from coordinate 10,040 downwards.
CTGCAGCAGCCGCAGCATGCGGCTCTCGGCGAGCATGTCGGCGGCGATCTCCTTCAGGGCTTGGCGCTGCGAGGACGTGAGAAGGAAGGGGAGCGCATCGGCAATTCGCGCGCGGATGTGTCCGTCGCCGGCGACGCGCCGGCCCGGCTCGGCCTTGAGACTCTGCCGCACCAGGGCGAGCGCGAGCTGCCTGGCGAGCAGCTCGTCGTAGGCTAGGCGCTGCCACGGCGGAGAGCCGGGCGAAACGTCCGTCGGGCTGGTCGGCCGGTGCAGACGCAGCACCGCCTCCCGCACCGACGGCCAACCGCGCGCCTTGAGCCAGGCCGGGTCCTGCCATTCGGCAAGAGCGGCGAACTTTTCGAGGCCCTGGCGGGCAGCCTTGAGCAGCACCTTGCCCGAGAGTCCGGCGGTCAGCGGATAGACCGGTTCGAGCGCCGGCAACTCGGCGCTTGCCTCCGGCGGCAGTATGTAATCGGGATGCAGCATCTGCTTTTCGTCGTTGTAAGTCTCGACGCGACCGCTGATCATGCGCGCCGCGCCTTCCGGCAGCTGGCGCTCGATGAATGTGCGTTCGGCGTGGAAGAACACCAGGACGATGCGCCCGGTATCGTCTTCACAAATCACCTTGTAGGGCGCGCGCAGGTTGCCGCGCGGCGCGGGCCTGTGCTTTACGACCCTGACCTCGAGCGTGGCGATGGTGCCGGCGCTCGCCGCAGCGATGGTCGGGCGGGCGCGCCGGTCGATGACCCCGGTCGGCAGGTGCCAGAGGAGGTCGATGACGCGCGGGGCGCTGATGCCGGCAGGCAGCGCGAGCGCCCGCCGTAAGAGCACCTCCATGCGCGGTCCGATGCCCGCCAGATTGCGCGCGGCGGCGAATAGGGGAGTGAGCTGGGGGGGTCGCATGCCGCGCTTCCGCGCTCTGCCGTGGGCACCACGCTGAGCCACTGTGCCGATGCCGGGTGTGCCGATGCCGGGTGAGCCGATGCCGGGCGCCCCAGCCAGGTGCCTTTTCTGTGCCTGCCGATGGTCCTATATGACGCCCTCATATGCCGGCCTCTGGCTGGCGAAGGTGGCGGGGGAGGCCGCAACCGTCAAGCATTTCGGGCGAGTTATCCGAGCCGAAGTGGGTACACATGACGAACGATGATCTTGAGACGCGGCGTCGGCGTGCCGCCTACCGCGCAACCCGTCGCGGTAGCAAGGAAATGGACCTGACCATCGGCCGCTTCGCCGAGGCCACGCTGCCGTCGATGTCCGGCGGGAGGCTTGCTGCGTTCGAGCGGCTGCTGGCGTTACCCGACCCGGAGCTGCAGGGTATGGTGTGGCACCCCGAGGCATACGGCGCCGGGGAGTTTGCCGGGCTCATCGCCGAGTTGCGCGCCTTTTATGGCCTGGGGGCGCGGGATACATGAGCATCGTCTCCTGCGAGCGCCGCGACGGGCGGGGGTCTGGAGACCGCGGCCCGGAACCCGCCTCCGAGACGCTCAGCGGCGTCCCCGATGCGCTGGTGCCGCGCGTGCTCGCCGCGCTGATCAGCGAGGCGAGCGCCGGCTCACCGCCGCTCTTGGTGCACGTCGCCCGCGACGATCGCCGGCTGGAGGCGCTCGTCGAAGGCCTGGCATTCTTCGCCCCGCAGCTGCGTGTCATCGCCTTTCCGGCGTGGGATACGCTACCCTACGACCGGGTCGGCCCGAACAGCGAATTGGTCGCGCGCCGCGTGGCGGCGCTGGCGCGCCTCGCCGCGGGGTTGCACAGGGGACCAACGCTCGTCCTGACCACGGTCAGTGCCATCCTGCAGCGCGTTCCCGCGCGTCAATTCATCCGTCGATCGCTGAAGAACATCTCGGGCGGCCAGCGCATCGACAGAAACGAGCTGGTTGCTCGGCTGAACCTTGCAGGCTATCAGCGCACCGGCCTCGTCATGGAACCGGGCGAGTTCGCGGTGCGAGGCGGCATACTCGACCTTTTTCCGCCGGGACGTGTCAATCCGGTGCGCCTCGACTTCTTCGGCGATACCATTGAACACATCAAGGCGTTCGATCCGGAGACGCAGCGTAGCGGCAAACTCGTCAGCAAGCTGACGTTGATGCCGGTCAGCGAGGTCGCCTTCGGTGAAGCCGCCGAGAAGCACTTTCGCGCCTCCTATGTGGCGGCGTTCGGTCCGGCCACCGCCGATGATGCGCTCTACCATGCGATCAGCGCCGGACAGCGCTATCCGGGAATGGAACAATGGCTGGCCATGTTCCACGAGCGGCTGGAGACGCTGTTTGACTACGTCGGCAGCGCTCCCCTCAGCCTCGATCACTTGGCCGAGGAGGCGGTCGGCGAGCGGCTGGCGTTGATCGCTGATCACTACGCAGCGCGTATCAAGGGCCTCGAGGCACTGAGCTTCGGTGCGCCGCGATACAACCCGGTGCCGCCGTCGGCGATGTTCCTCACGGCCGAGGAATGGCGCGAGCGCCAGACGCCGCGCATCGTTCGGCACATGACGCCGTTTGAGCGGGAGACACCCGCTCCCGGCACCCACTTGCGCGGCTTCGGCGGGCGCATCGGGCGCAATTTTGCGATCGAGCGCGCCAGCGATGGCTGCAACGTCTTCGATGCGACGGTGGCGCACGTGCGTGCGCTGCAGGGCCAGGGGCGGCGCGTGATCATTGCCGCCTATACGCCCGGTGCGCGCGAGCGACTGCTGACGCTGCTTGGGGAGCACGATCTGCACAACCTGTGCAAGGTCTCTTCGTTCGCGGAAGCCGAGGCGCTGCCGATCGCAAGCACGGCCATGGCTGTGCTTGGCATCGAGCAGGGTTTCGAGACCGCCGATACGGCCGTGATCGGCGAACAGGACATCCTCGGCGACCGCCTGGTGCGACCGCGGCGCAGGGCACGCAGCGCCGCCGACGTGATAACCGAGGCGACCAGCCTCGATGTCGGCGATTTCGTCGTGCACGCCGACCACGGCATCGGCCGCTTCGACGGCTTGACGACGATCGAGGCGCTGGGCGCGCAGCACGACTGCCTGGAAATCGGGTATGCCGGCGGCGACAAGCTCTACCTTCCGGTTGAGAACATCGAGCTGTTATCGCGCTATGCGGCGGCCGACGGGGCCGTTCAGCTCGATCGACTCGGCGGCGCCGCCTGGCAGACGCGCAAGGCCCGCCTGAAGCAGCGCATTCGCGAGATCGCCGCGGAGCTGATCAAGGTGGCGGCGCTGCGCAAGCTGCGCAATGCTCCGGTGATAGAGCCCCCGCAGGGTGAATTCGACGAGTTCGTGGCGCGCTTTCCCTACGAGGAGACCGAGGATCAGGGTGCTAGCATTGGCGCGGTGCTCGCCGACCTCGCCTCCGGCACGCCCATGGACCGCCTGGTATGCGGTGACGTCGGCTTCGGCAAGACCGAGGTCGCGCTGCGCGCCGCGTTCATCGCGGCCTACGCCGGGTTCCAGGTGGCGGTGGTAGTCCCCACAACGCTGCTCGCGCGCCAGCACTTTGCCACCTTCAGCGACCGCTTCAAGGGGTTGCCGATTCGCATCGGCCTCGCGTCACGGCTGGTTGGTCCCAAGGAGCTGTCGACGGTCAAGGCGGGGGTGAAGGAGGGCGCAATCGACATCATCATCGGCACCCACGCCCTGCTCGGCAGGCAGATCGGCTTCCATCGCCTCGGGCTGCTGGTCGTTGATGAGGAGCAGCATTTCGGGGTCGCGCACAAGGAGCGCTTGAAGCAGCTGCGCGAGGAGGTGCACGTACTGACGCTCACCGCCACACCGATCCCGCGCACCCTGCAGCTGGCGCTGACGGGAGTGCGCGAGCTCTCGCTGATCACCACCCCGCCGGTCGACCGCCTCGCCGTGCGCACGTATATCTCTCCCTTAGATCCGGTCATCGTGCGCGAGGCGTTGCGGCGCGAGCACTATCGTGGCGGCCAGAGCTTCTATGTGGTGCCGCGCATCTCCGATCTCGAGGAGGTCGCAGAGTTCCTGGCCGCGGCGGCGCCCGAACTGAAATTCGCGCGGGCGCACGGGCAAATGGCTCCCGCTACGCTCGAAGACGTGATGACCGCCTTCTATGATGGCAAGTACGACGTGCTGCTGTCGACGGCGATCGTCGAATCGGGACTGGACATCCCCAACGCCAACACGCTGATCGTGCACCGTGCCGACATGTTCGGGCTGGCGCAGCTCTACCAGCTACGCGGCCGCGTCGGGCGCTCCAAGGCGCGCGCCTACGCCTACTTCACCACGCCGAACGGGCGTAAGCTGACGGAGGGAGCCGAGAAGCGGCTGAAGGTGCTGCAGTCGCTCGATACCCTCGGCGCCGGCTTTTCGCTCGCCTCCCACGACCTCGACATTCGCGGCGCCGGCAATCTGCTTGGCGAGGAGCAGTCGGGGCACATTCGCGAGGTCGGGTTCGAGCTCTATCAGTCGATGCTCGAGGAAGCGATAGCAGCCATCAAGGGCGGCGATGGCGAGCCGCGCGAGCAGTGGAGCCCGCAAATCTCGCTTGGCACATCGGTGCTCATCCCGGAGAGCTATGTTGGGGATCTGCAGCTGCGGCTCGGCCTCTATCGCCGCCTATCGCTGCTGGAGAAACGCTCAGACATCGACCAGTTCGCCGTCGAGCTGGTCGACCGCTTCGGCGAGCTGCCGCAGGAGGTCGCACACTTGCTGGATGTGGTCGAGATCAAGGCCCTGGCGCGGCAAGCCGGCTTGGAGCAGGTCGATGCCGGTCCGCGGGGAGCCGTGATCTTGCTGCGCAACAACCAGTTCGCCAATCCGCAAGGCCTCGTCAGCCTCATGCTCTCCTTGCGCGGTGTGTTGAAGCTGCAGAGCGACCACAGGCTCCTCTTCAAGGCCGATTGGCAGGACCCTGCCGCGCGTCTCCGGGGCGTGCGGGATCTGGTGCGGCAGCTCGCGGAGATCGCCACTGCAAGCAACGCCGCCTGAAGGTGGGGCGGCGGCGTTCTCTTCCCCAGGTTCTGTGCGGCGTCGATTGCCGCTGCAGGCGGGAGCCGATCAGAACCAGACGCCGGGAAAGCGGTAGCGCGGTTGCAGCGTACCCGGTCCGAAGCCGACCATCGAGATCATCGGCTCCTCGACAATCTCTAAGGGCGGCGGCAGCTCGCTCGCCTTGAGCGCCAGCAGTCGGCGAATTCGCTCGCCGGTCGGCGGATGGGAACGCAGCAGCGAGGGGAACGGGATGCGCCGGCTCGGCACCGGCAGCAGCAAATCCTCCCAGAGGCTGCCGCGATAGGGGATGAGCTTCTCAAGTGCGGAGGCCAAACCCTCGGGATCACCGGTGAGCGAGGCGCCGTCGGCATCGGCGTCGTATTCGCGGGCGCGCGGAAGCCCGAGCTGCACCAGGCTTGCGGCGCTGGGTGCGAGGTAGAGCAGCAGCAGTGCGCCAAGTGAGATATCGCTGTCCCCGAGCAGCATGTCCGGAAGGTTGATGACGCCGAGCAGCAGAGCGAGATAGGCGAGCAACTGGGTTGTGCGCGTCACCACGTCGGCAAGCGCCAACACGGGGAGATCGTTGTTGCACACATGGCTCAGCTCATGCGCCAACACACCGGCGATTTCACGCAGCGATAGGCTGCGCAGCAGGCCCTCGGTGATGCCGATCGCCGCCCTATGCCGCGAGCCTGTGGCGAATGCGCAGCGCGTCATGCTGGGGATCAGATAGATCTTCGGAACCGGACCGACCCCCGCGCGCTTCGCCAACTGCGCCATGATGTAGGCGATCTGCCCGCCGGCGCTCGACTGCAGCTGCCGGGCGCGATAGATGCGCATAATCAGCGCGGGCGGCAGTCGCCCGGCGAAGGCATAGATCAGGCCCGCCGCAGCCGCGGCGGCCACCGCACCGGCAAAACCCCAGAGCAGCCAGCACGCGATCGCCGTCAGCAGTCCCACGGCGCCGAGCAGCAGCAGCGCCTGCAGTGGGTTGTGCGCGTTCTCATGGCGGCCGGCATAATCGGTGAGCGCGATCACGCGGAGATGCCCCTGGCGGTGGCGCCCTGGCGCAAAGCATCGGCCTTGGTGAGCCCGCCGCCAACGAACGGGGCTCGGCCGCGGCGGGCCATTGGCCATTGCATCGGCCGTTCCCCCTGCAATCCCCTGCCGCGACATGGCCAAAGCGAGTGCGCCGCCGGGAGGTTCAAAATTTCTCCCGCACGGCGGTGCTGATCTCTTCGCGTTGTGCCCTGGCCGCCGCCCGGATGGCGGCGATCACCTGGTCCGCGCTGTCGACCGTGACGAACGGTACGTCCATATCCGGGCGGATGAAGGCGGCTTCGTGCATGCGGCGCAACAGCTGCAACAGGGGCGCCCAGAAGCCGTCGATATTGACGAGAACAATCGGCTTGGTATGGCGGCCGAGCTGCGCCCAGGTCAGCTGTTCGACCAATTCCTCGAGTGTGCCGATGCCGCCCGGCAGCGCCACGAATGCGTCGGCCCGGTCGAACATCAGCTTCTTGCGCTGATGCATGTCCTCGACCACCACCAGCTCGTCCGCCTCGCGCAGCATGCGTTCCTTCTGGGACAGGAAGGCTGGAATGATGCCGGTGACACGCCCGCCGTGGGCGATCGCTGCCCGCGCAAGTTCTCCCATGAGGCCCAGTCCGCCGCCACCGTACACGAGACCGATGCCCTCTAGGGCAACGGCCCTGCCAAGCCGTCGCGCCGCCTCCGCATAGGCCGGGTTGGTTCCGGTATTGGATCCGCAGTACACGCAGATATTGCGCACGAGCGCCCGGGATCGCGCCGCCTTGCGCGGTCGCTGCGCGTTGGCGGCGCGCTGCGGCTCTGCGCCGCCCTCGCCGCTGTTTCTCCTCATCCTTGTCATTGTCCACCCGGATGTCCGAATAAAAGCGTAAGCGTGCGCAGGGGCCAAATTGCGGCCCCTGCGCGCAGTCCCCGCGCAGTGTTCCGCGATCCGCCGGCGCCGCCGATGCCGCGGCCTCGAGACCCCAGGGCGAGGCTGTGCCTGCGCCAGGGGTCAAGGATTGGGCCAAGGATTGGGCCAAGGACTGGGCCAAGGATTGGGCCAAGGACTGGGGCCGAGGTTTGCGGCGGCCGGCCGCGTTGGCTAAGCTTAGCGCAAGTGCACCGGTGTGCGCCAAGACGAGGTGCGATTGGGGACCTGGTCGGCACGCGTGCACGGCGCCAGGGAGTGCCTGGGACGGGGGAAGGGGGGGTATTCAGGGTGAATTGGACTTGCCGCATGGGTGGCGTATGCGCGTGTGCCGCCTTCATGCTCATCGCTACAGCGCCTGGGCATGCCGCGACGGAAGAGGGGGCTGTGCGCGCGCCGGCCGAGGAGCGCAGCAACAAGGCCGCGCGCCTGGCACAAGCGCTGGAGCGGCAGGAGGAAGCGCGCACCGCGGAGCGCGGCCCCGGGGGGACCTGGGAGGCGTTACGGCAGTGGCTCGCCCTTTCCGATCGCGCGTACCAGGCGCTCATTCAACGCCTGGCGCGCGGCGCGGAGAAGACCGCGCACGCGGCAGCCCCGGTAATGCCGCTTGCGCGCGAAGAAAATGTCGACGCCGGCGCGCGCTTCTGGTGGTGGCGTGGACGGGGACTGTTCGATGCCATGATGCGGCGCCTCGCCGAAGGCGGCGCACCGCCGGAGAGCGCACCAACCCACCCAGCGCCCACGCCGCCCGTCGCGGAGCAAGGGGCCGCTCGCAGCGGCACGGCCGGCCCGCCGGTAAGCGCCGCGGCGGTAGCGACGGCGCACGTACCAGACCAGGGGCCAGACCAGGGGCCGGTCGCAACCGGTCCGGGCGCGCGTGATGACGGGAAGGGTTCTGCGGGCGCGGACCGTGCCGGGGCGCCGCCCGCACGGCTTGCGGTCGTGCCGCCTGCGCGACGGCCGGCCGCGTCGTCTGCGACCCTCGCCGCCGGCGGCGCGCGATCCGATACGGGCAAGCAAGTGGCGGAGCGCCGTGCGCAGCGCGCGCGGCTGCGCGGACACGCGCGGAGCGCGAGCAAGCCGCGGCATGCCGCTTGGCATGGCAGCGTTCATGCTACCGGGTATGCGGCGCGCTATGCCGCGTGGCGCATGGCTGATGGCGCGTTGCGTGCAAAGCAACGCAGAGGAGGGATGCGGCGCGTCGCGGCGCATCGCGTGCATCGGTGCGCGCAGGCAGGGCGAAGGGGCCCCCTACCCGGCTGGTACGTCGTTGCCAAGGGGGACACGCTCTGGCAAATCGCGCGCCGGCATTACGGTTCCGGACGACGCTATGTGCGGATCGCCGCGGCCAATCGCCATCGGCTGCGCGGCCGAGACCGCATCGTGCCCTGTCAAAGGCTGTTCTTGCCGCGGGCGTCGCGGCGCCACTAGGTCGATCGACGCGCGCCACCTTGCGATCGACAAGGCAGATCGTGCGGGCTAAAGCGAGCACATGCAGCGCTTCCATCGAGCGTCCCGGCAGGCACTCGGCGGCCTCACCCGGCGCCTCAGCCCTGCGCCAACGCGCGACCCGTTGCGCGTAGCCCGCGGACTGTGGCCTTACGTGTGGCCGACGGACCGTCGGGACCTACAGGCGACCGTGATCGCCTCGCTCGCCCTGATGCTGGTCGCCAAGCTCGTCACCGTCGGCATGCCGTTTACCTACAAGTGGGCGACGGACGCGCTGGTGGCCGCGGCCGGCGGCAACGTACCGCCGGCCCAGACGCTGTCCTGGTTGCTCGGCGCCCCCCTGCTGGCGATCGCATTTTACGGGCTGTCGCGCATCGCCATGACGCTGCTGGTTCAGGCGCGTGAAGGCATGTTCGCCAAGGTGGCGATGTTTGCCGTACGCAAGCTGGCGCTCAACACCTTTGAGCACATGCATCAGCTGTCGCTGCGCTTTCACCTCGAGCGCAAGACCGGTGGGCTTACTCGGGTGTTGGAGCGTGGCCGGGTGGGCATTGAGAACATCACGCGCATTACGCTGATGACGTTCGTGCCGACCATCGTCGAGTTCGCTCTCGTGCTCGGGGTTCTGCTGCTGGAATTCGACTGGCGCTATGCGGCCGCCGTCGCCCTGATGATCGCGCTCTATCTCCTGTTCACGGTACGGGCGACCAACTGGCGCATGCAGATCCGCCGCTCGATGAACGACAGCGACAGCGACGCCAACACCAAAGCGATCGACAGCCTGCTGAACTACGAGACCGTGAAGTATTTCGGTGCCGAGGCCCATGAGGCCCAGCGCTACGACCGATCGATGGAAACCTACGAGCAGGCCAGCATCAAAAGCTATACCTCGCTCGCAGTCCTCAATGCCGGGCAGGCCGTGATTTTCACGGTTGCCTTAACGGCCTGCATGGTGATGGCCGGACTAGACATCGTCGCAGGGCAGAAGACGGTCGGCCAGTTCGTCATGGTCAACGCCCTGATGCTGCAGCTATTCATCCCTCTAAACTTCATGGGGATGGTGTACCGCGAAATCAAGCAAGCGCTGATCGACATCGAGCGCATGATGGACGTGCTCGCCGAGCGCCCGGAGGTATCGGATCTGCCGGACGCCAAACCACTGGTGGTCACCGGCGGTGCAATCCGCTTTGAGGATGTGACCTTCTGCTACGACCCCGAGCGCGTGATCCTCAAGGGGCTTTCCTTCGAGGTGCCGGCGGGCAAGATGGTGGCGATCGTTGGCCCCTCCGGCGCCGGCAAGTCGACGGTCTCGCGCATTCTGCTGCGCTTCTACGATGTGGCCGGTGGCCGCGTGCTGATCGACGGCCAGGATATTCGGGGCGTGACGCAAAACTCCCTACGCGCCGCGATCGGCGTGGTGCCGCAGGATACCGTGCTGTTCAACGACACAATTCTCTACAACATCCGTTATGGCCGCCTGGACGCCAGCGACGAGGACGTGCGTGCGGCGGCCCGCATGGCGCGCATCGACGACTTCATTGGCAAGCAGCCGAACGGCTATGCGACCATGGTGGGTGAGCGCGGCCTGAAGCTGTCCGGCGGAGAAAAGCAGCGCGTGGCGATTGCCCGCACCATGCTCAAGGGCCCGCCGATCCTGCTGCTCGACGAGGCGACCAGCGCGCTCGACAG
>JBPYEF010000048.1:0-5745 GCA_051985875.1 Hyphomicrobiaceae bacterium | reverse complement strand
CGGTCAACCTGCACGTGCTGCCGACGCCGTACTTTCGCTTTGAGAAGGTGCGCATCGCCGATGCCTCCGTCAACCTGCAGGAGCCCTTCTTCCGCGCCGACAGCCTGACGGTGAAGCTCAACGTTGCCCCGCTGTTCCGCGGGGCAATCGAAGCCAACGAGATCGAATTCGAGCGCCCGGTGCTGCGCCTGGCGCTCAACGACGACGACGGCTGGAACTGGCAGAGCTTCGGCGCGGCGCTGGCCAAGGCCGCGTATCTGCCGACCAACGTCGCGCTCGCCTCGGTGCGCATCCACCACGGCGTGCTGGCGCTGCACGCCCCGGATGGGAATGAGCGCATGCGGTTTTCGGGTATCGACGCGGAGCTATCCGCACCCGCCTTGCGCGGACCCTACCGGTTACGCGGCACCATCGGTTCCGGCGCCGAGATGCGCGAGGTGCGGATCGCCACGGCCGAGCCGGAAAGCGACGGCAGCGTGCGCTTTAAGGCCGTCCTCGGGGCCGCAACCAGCACGGACTACACCCTCGAGGGGCGCCTGTTCGATCTGATGGGCAAGCCGCACGTGAACGGCGAGATCACCGCGCGGCTGCCGCTTGGCGGCTTGCTGCGCGCGCCTCCCTTGTCCGCTGGGCCGAGACCACCCGAGGCCGCGGGGGAGAGCGCGGTTGAGCTCAGGGCAACTGTGGCTGCCGGTGCCGCCGGCGCCGACCTGACGGATGTGGCGCTGTCATTTGAGGAGGAGGGACGGCCGCAACTTGTCTCCGGCGGACTGAAGGCCCGGTGGCGCGATGCGCTGAGCGTCGACATGGACCTCACCTCGCCCTGGCTCGATGTCGACCACATCGCCGCGGCCGGGAGCTCCGGCGGTCCCCTCGCCAGCATCATCCCCCTGGCGCTGCGCCTGCGGACGATGCTTCCCGACGCTCAGCTGCACGCACACCTGGCTGTCGAGCAGGCGAACCTCGGCGGCGAGGCGGTCAGCGGGCTCAGCCTCGACCTGGCGCGGGATCAGGACAACCTCGAGATCAAGGCGTTGCACCTCGGCATGCCCGGTGGCAGCCGCGGCGAGCTCAAGGGCGTCATCTCTGGCTCGCCCGAAGCGCCGCAATTTGCCGGCAGCTTCAGCCTGCGCGGGACGAGCATCGTCCGTTTCTCCAGCTGGGCGACGGGCAGCGCTCTGCCCTTGGTCGCCGCGGGCGACGGCCCGTTCGGGCTGCGCGCGCGGTTGGCCGTCGATGCCGGCACGGCGGCGGCGAGCGAGATCGTCGGCGATCTGTCCGCAACGACCATCGGCGGAGCGGTGCAATACCGTTGGGATGGACGCAAGGAGCTGTCGCTTCAGCTCGATGCGCCGCAGCTCGACGTGCGTGCCTTCCTCCCCGCGGGGTTCAGCCTGCGGGATTTGGCGACCCTCGCCGCACACCACGCTGCCGGCCTACCCGCCCCTCCCCTCACCCCTGGCGCGGGCTCCCCTGGCGCGGGCCCGGGCCACGCCGCGCCGAACGCCGCGCACGGCTCGGACATGGATGTCTATCTGCGCCTCAACGCGGGCGAGCTGATCACCGGCGAGCGCAACTATCGCGACGTCGCCGCCGAACTCGAGCTGCGGGGCGGCACGGTAAAGGTACCGCTGCTGCGCGTTGCCGGCGATGATGGGTTCCGTGTCGAGCTCGAGGGCGAGGTTGCCGACGCGGCGAGCAATCCGAAGGGCACCCTGCGCGGGGCGATCGGCATCGACCGGGCGGAAGGCGTCGCTCCCGTGTTCACCCTGCTCGGCCTCGGCGACCTCGTCCCGGAAGACGCGCGCGCGCGTGCCATGGTGCCGATGCACCTGGCGGGAACGGCGCGCTTCGGCCGACGCACCCCGAGCTCTGCGGATCTATCGCTCGCCGGCGAGGCGAACGGCGCTAGCGTGCAGATCGCGGCGCGCTTCGACGGCCATGGCGGCGGCTGGCGCGCGGGCCCGGCCGATATCAGCGCGCTGATCGAGAGCGCCGATGGCGGACGCATCGCCGCGCTGCTGTTGCCCGGCCAGCCGTCGACCAAGGGAGAGGCTCCGGCTGCCGGACGGCTGCTGGTCACGGCGAGCGGCATACCCGCCCAGGGGCTCGATACGCTCGCCTCACTCGAGGCCGGCGATCTCGCGCTGCGGTTCCGCGGGCAGCTGCTCGCCGCGGCCGGCGACACGACCGCGAGCGGCGATCTCGAGGTCAAGACCGCCGACGCGCAGCGCATCGCGCCGCTCGTGGGCATGCCGGCCGCCTCGTTGCGCCTCGAAGGGGTGCCGGTCGAAGGCTCGCTGAGGGTCGCCGTCGGCCGCAGCAGCGTGCGCATCGACCGCATGGCCGTCCGCGTCGGTGGCAGCGAGGTCAATGGCAAAGTCCTGCTGTCCTCCCTCGGCGAGCACCGGCACATCGAGGCGCGCTTCGACGTCGACGACATCAGCCTCACGCAGCTGTTGGCGCCCCTGCTCGACCAGCGCCTCACCGTGACCGACGCCGCCGAGGCCGCGATCACCGGACAAGCGAGCCCGTGGCCGGACGAGCCGTTTGCGGCCACCGCCTTCGACGCGCTCGAGGGCAACGTCTACCTGACGAGCGGACATTTGCTGCTGACCCAGGGCATCGGGCTGCGCGACGCGAGCCTCGACCTCGGGCTCGGCGCCGGGCGCCTCGAGGTGCGCAAGCTGGAAGGACGCGGCTTGGGCGGGCGAGTGCGGGCGAGCTTTTCCTGCGAGAAGGTCGCGGGCGGGGTCGACGTGCACGGCACCTTGGCCATTGCCGATGCCAACCTCGAGACCATCGCCGCTGGTGCCAACGCCCCCGGTGGGGCGACCGGTGGGGTTGCGGGCGACATCGCCTTTGCCGGGCGGGGGTCGAGCGTGCGCAGCGTGCTGTCGCTGCTGCATGGCGGCGGCACCCTGCAGCTGCACGATGCCTCGCTGCACGCCCTGTGGCCGGGGGCCATAGCGCGCGCCACCGACGCGGCGCTGCAAGCGCCGCAGGACAAGGCTGCCGATAGCCTGCGGCAGGCGCTGCTCGCCGGGCTTGCAGGCGGACGCTTGCCGCTGCCGGAGGCGATCGGGGTTGAGCTTGCCGATGGGCAGCTGCGCATCAAACCGCTGGCGATCGACACGCCGCAGGGACGCGCCACCGGGGGCGCCAACCTGGATCTGCGCACATTGTCGGTCGACGCCGATTGGCGCCTCGAGCAGCTGCCGGCAGCCGGCAAGGGAGACCAGGCGCCGCCAGCGGTCGGCATCGGCTACCGCGGCAACGTGTTGTCGCTCGGCAGCCTGGCGCCGCGCATCGATACGGAAGCCCTCGAGCGCGAGATCGCCGTGCGCCGCGTCGAGCACGACGTCGAAGAGCTGGAGCGGCTGCGCCGGATCGACGAAACACGCCGCCGCGAAGACGCCGAGCGGCTGCGCCGGCAGCTCGAGCAGGCTCCGCCTCCCGTCCCGGTCGCGCCGGCAACGCCACCGGGCAGGCCGGCAACCCCCGGCTAGACATTTTTTCGCGGTGGGATTAGCGGCGCGCCCTTGCGCAGTAGTGCTGCAAGATCCACACGCGCACCGCGCTCGACAGCCCGCCACCGTCGCGGCCACGCGCGTCGTCGATGCGGGCGACCAGGCATGCAACCGAGAGCCGCTGCTCGGCGGCTACGGCTTTGAGCGCCTCCCAGAATGCCGCTTCGAGCGAAATCGACGTGCGATGGCCGGCAATGGTGAACGAGCGCTTGATCGGCCGCGTCATGCCCGTCTTCTACAGATGGCGCGTCGCGCAGCGTACGAGCTTTCATGCGGAGTGCGGCCGGCCCGTTCGGCCGGCGGCACCTCATTCGTCGCGCTCTCGCCCGCGGTCGTCGCGCCGCTTGCCATCGAGCTTGCGTGCCTCCAGCGCGCGCGATTGCGCATTCTTCAATCGCTCGCTCTTTGGCAGACCAAAGCGCACGCGCTTCTCGTTGGCGCGGCGCTCGCGTTCAGCGGCCAGCTTGTCCTTGCGATAGCGGTTCAGATTGATGACATCGCCCATCAGTCCTCCGGTCCTAGCATGCGCTTGGGATCGACGATCCTGTCGAACTCCTCCTGCGTCACGTATCCACCCTTTACGGCCTCCTCGCGCAACGTCGTGCCGTTGCTGTGTGCCGCTTTGGCAAGCTTGGCCGCGTTATCATAGCCGATCTGCGGCGCCAGCGCCGTCACCAGCATCAGCGAGCGACCGACGGCGGCACGGATGTTGTCCTCGCGCGGCTGGATGCCGACGACGCAGCGGTCGGTGAAGCTGACCGCGGCGTCAGCGAGCAGCCTAACGGATTGCAGGAAGTCGTAGGCCATCACGGGATTAAAGACGTTGAGCTCGAAATGCCCCTGCGATCCGGCGAAGGTCAGCGTCGTGTGGTTGCCGAACACCTGTGCGCAGACCATGGTCAGCGCCTCGCACTGTGTCGGATTGACCTTGCCCGGCATGATCGAAGAGCCGGGCTCGTTCTCGGGTAGCGCCAGCTCGCCGAGCCCGGCGCGCGGGCCGCTGCCGAGGAAGCGGATGTCGTTGGCGATCTTGAACAGCGCCGCGGCGAGCGCATTGATGGCGCCGTGGCTCAGCACCATGGCATCGTGCGCGGCCAGCGCCTCGAATTTGTTGGGTGCGCTGGTGAAGGGCAGGCCGGTGATAGCGGCGATGCGCTCGGCGACCCGCTCGGCAAAGCCGCGCGGCGCATTGAGGCCGGTGCCGACCGCGGTTCCGCCCTGGGCGAGCTGCATCAGATCCGGCAGCGTTGCAGCGATGCGCCGCATGCCATTGCCGACCTGCGCGGCATAGCCGGAGAATTCCTGGCCGAGCGTGAGCGGCGTCGCGTCCTGGGTGTGCGTGCGGCCGATCTTGATGATGTGCGCCCACGCGCGCGCCTTGGCCTCCAGCGCGGCGTGCAGATGGCGCAAGGCCGGCAGCAACCGCCGCTCGATTTCCTCGGCGCAGGCGATGTGCATCGCCGTCGGATAGGTATCGTTGGAAGACTGGCTCATATTGACGTGATCGTTGGGATGCACCGGGCGCTTGCTGCCCATGGCACCGCCCAGCATCTCGATGGCACGATTGGCGATCACCTCGTTGGCATTCATGTTCGACTGCGTGCCCGATCCGGTTTGCCACACGACCAGCGGAAAATGCGCGTCGAGCTTGCCGTCGATCACCTCTTGTGCCGCGGCAACGATGGCCGCCCCGAGCCGCCGATCGAGCTTGCCGAGCGCCATGTTGGCCTCGGCGGCCGCACGCTTGACGATGCCGAGCGCGCGTATCACCGGCACCGGCTGCCGTTCGGAGCCGATGCGAAAATTTTCCAGCGAGCGCTGCGCCTGGGCACCCCAATACTTGTCGCCCGGGACTTCGATCGCGCCGAAGGTATCGGTCTCGACGCGCACGCCGCGCCCTGTCGCATTGCTCGCGGTCATGGGAAGGTCTTCCCGAAAAAAAACATGCGCCGTTGTTTTTTTTCCACTACCACGGCCGCGGTACCGGCTCCAGCGCTTTGCGCAGGGGAGCGCCCCGCGGCCGGCGGCGCGCGGCTGGCCGCCGTCAGGCGGCGACGCGCGTGATGCGGCCGCTGCGGACGGAGCGTGTGATCGCCTCGTAGGTGTGCACGTTGGCGGCCATCTCGTCGAGCTCGACGGGATAGCGCGCCTCGCCGGCGACCGCACGCGCAAAGCTTTCGAGATTGTCACGCACGGCGCGGTGCGGCGGTAGATA
>JBPYEF010000047.1:0-13377 GCA_051985875.1 Hyphomicrobiaceae bacterium | reverse complement strand
GGCAGCGACGCCGAACACCGACGACAAGAAGCCCTGCACGCGGGCGCGTTCGGCGGGCGTATAGATGTCACCGACGATGGTATAGGCGACGGGCTGCACGCCGCCCGCACCCAAGCCTTGCAGGGCGCGGAACAGAACCAGCGAAGGCATGTCGTGCGCAAAGCCGCACAACGTCGATCCGGCCAGGAATAGACCCGCGCCTGCGAAGAAGACGCGCTTGCGCCCGTAGAGATCCGCAAGACGACCATAGATCGGAATGGTGACCGCCTGCGCCAGGAGGTATGCGGCAAACACCCAGCTGAAGAGGCGAAAATTTCCCAGCTCCGCAACGATCGTCGGCATGGCCGTGGCGACAATGCTCGTCTCCACTGCCGCCATGAAGGTGGCCATCATTGTGGCCGCCAGGACGAGGCCGCGGCGCTCCTGCTTCATTGCGCCCCCGCCCGCTGGGAAGCGCGCCGATCCTTGCTGTCAGTCGCTGACACCGCCTTCTGCATCGGCAAGAGTATCGTTCTCGTGGGGGCTCTAACGGCCGTTGCGGGGTGCGGCCACGACCAAAGTGCGCAGGCGGCGATCGGCGCCGCGCCGCCCGGGCTTGCAGCCAGACGAAGGTAGGACGATGCCCGACCGCTTCGGGGGGAATACAGGCGATCCGCGGCGGGGCGCAAGGGGCGCTGCGACGTACACCCGGCCTCTGGGCTGCAACTCCGGCCTCGACTTGCCCCGCGGCGTCGATCCGCGGTCATGCGGGACGCGCCGGGGGCGATCTTTGCGCGCCTCGCCGCGTGCGCCGAGCGCGGCGCGGGTCTTCGACATCCCCGGTGGCGAGCCGTGGCTGCGCCGGTAGGCGAGGCAGCGCGCGCACTCTATGCTAGCTAGGCGGCGTCCACGGACGGGGTGGTGAGGCATTGTATCGCGACCGCTTCGGGCGCCGGCACTGCGGAGGGTAGCGATGCAGCAATCGCCGAGCGAGCCTGTACATGCAGGCGAGAAGGTGCAGGGTTACGAACTGTTGCTGCTCGCGCTGCTGATCCTGCTGTGGGGAAGCGTTGGTCTCAACCGCGTCGGCATCGGTTTCATCTTTCCGGTGATCGTCCCCGAGTTCCATATGCCGCAGTGGCAGGTGGGGCTGCTGGTCTCGGGTACTTCGATCACCTGGGCTCTGTCGAGCTTCGTCGGCGGCTGGCTGTCCGACCGGCATGGGCGGCGCAAGGTGCTGCTGCCGGCCGTCGCTTTTATCGCCGCTATGACGGCGGCCATGGGTGCGACCTGGAACTTCCTGTCCATGTTCGTCGTGCGCGACCTGCTCGGCATCGGCGACGGCGTCGGCTGGTCTGTCGGTCAAGCAACCGTCAATGAGCAATCGGCGCCGCAGCGCCGCGCGCTCAACCAGGCGGTATTCACGATGGGCTACACGCTGATCGGGGCCGGCTTTGGCGCCGTCATCATCACCAAGTTGATGGTAGCGCTCGGCTGGCGCTGGGTGTTTCCGATCATCGGCGCGGCGACGTTCGTCATTTTTCTCGCCCTGCTGGTCGTGATGCGAGAGCCGGCCGAGCGCAAGCCGCAGGAGCCGCAAAGATGGCACGCGGCATTCGGACTGTTGCGCGATCCGTCGCTATTCTGGGTGACCGTCGCCGGGTGTGCGACCCTCACCTGGCTGCAGAACACCATCGCCTTCAATCACCAATTTCTGGTGGCGGTGCGCAAGTTCAGCCTGGCCGACGCCGGCGCGATTGCCGAGGTGTGGGGCTTTGCCGGCGCCGCGGGGCAGGTGGTCCTGTCGCTCGCCTCCGACCGCGTCGGCCGCAAGCCCGTGGTCGTGTTGGCGGCGCTGGTCGCGCTGGCCGCGTCCGCGGTCTACCTCACCGGCGGCTACGGGATGCGCACGATGCAGCTTTTGCTCGGCTTGATCGGCTTTTGCGGCCATGGCCTGCTGCCGATCGTCCTGGCCACGTGCGTGAGCGAGTTGGTCCCCGCGGAGCAGCGCGGAACGGCCCTCGGGATCACCAACCTGTTTGGCGTGATCATCGGCACGACCATCATGCCGCTGATCGGCGGCGTGGTCGCCGACGTCTCCGGCTTGACGGGCGCATTGTGGATCGGGGCGATCTCGCTCGCGATCGTCGCCGGCGCTATCGCCCTCATTCGAGACACTGCGCCCCGTGTCGTTGCGCGCAAGGACGCACTCGCCGCCAAGGCCTCCTGAGGCGATGCCGAGCCGCGTGCGCCGAGCCATGAAATCGGCCCCGCGCGTGCAACCGCGCACCAATTGCGGGCGTCGCGGCGCGCGCTGAAGAGGCGGCCTAATCGGCTGCATCCTGCCAAAAAAGCTGCAGCGCCCAGCCGATCACCGCCAGTATGCTCAGGATTACCGGCAGCAGGCACCAAAACCCCAAGGCGGCAAAGCCGATGCCGCCGGCGGCGCAGCCGATCAGGAAAGCGCCCATGATCGGGGCAAGCGCGAGGATTTTCGCTGCCGCTTCTGCGCGCACCCGGCGTGCGGCATCCCCCGTCGGTCCCGAGGCGCGCCGACTCGCGATCAGCCATCGCGTGACGTCGATCGCGAGTTGCGTGGTGTTGGTCGTCATCACATTGGTGGAGGGAACGCCGCGCAAGATCAGGCGTACCACCGCGCTTTGTACACCCATGGCGAGCAAACCGAAGACGGCGGCAAGCATCGCCGGCGGCGTTCCAATCGTGAACGGCCCCGCCACCAGGCCCGTCAGCATGTATGCCAGCAGCAGTGCCGCCTCGAGGCCGAGGGAGAGCGCGAGCGCGATGGGCGCGCGCCGCTGCGCGGCTGCCAGGAAACCAGCGACTACGCCGGCGGCGAAGAACAGCGGGATCGCCAAAATGCGGATCAGGGATGTCGGATCGCGCGTAACGATCTGCACACCCACGATGACGAAACTACCGGTCGCTTGGGCCACAAAAAGTCCGAACAGGGCAAGAAATGTGATGGCGTCGACGGCGCCCGCCACCACCGCCAAGAGCATCGGCAGCAGCCGAGGGGCGACCAGCGTCGGGGGCGCAAAGACGGCGTCGATCGCCTCGCTGGTGTGCGGAGCGCTCCGACGGCGAACTTCCCAGCTCATGGCCGGCTCCGTAACGCGGCTTGCGCCGAGGCAGGAGGTGCCTTGCCGGCGCGCCTCGGCGTCAGCAGGACACGCACGCCAGCGCGCGCGGCACCGCAGGTCAGGGCGATCATCGGGTCACGGCCCGGGGTGGGTTACCGCGCGGAGCATCGCCAGAGACACCGCGGCGCGATTCCTGCAAATCCTCGGGACAGCGTATAGGCGCTCGGCGCCGGCAGACAAGGCCCGGGCGGATCGGGGTGGTGCTAGCGTGCGTCCTTACCGGCACTGTTGCAGGTTAAGCGATGCCGCGGCGACCGCTGGCTCTGCACTCTTTACTCGGGCAGCCAGAGTGAGCACAGTGCCGTGGGCCGACGGGTTCGCGGCGCTGGCCGCAGATTTCCGTCTTGGGACGACCTCCACGCGGGTGCGGCTTGCGGGTGGGGCCGGACACGACCGGGGAGACGCTGCTATGACCACTGCCAATTCGCGCACTGCCGATCATCCGATCGACACACAGTTTCTGGAGCGCTGGTCGCCGCGTGCGTTCACGGGCGAGCCGATTGCCGAGCGCGAACTCTTCACCCTGTTCGAGGCCGCGCGCTGGGCGCCTTCCTCCTATAATTCACAACCCTGGCGCTTTCTCTACGCGCGCCGCGATACGCAACATTGGCCGCAGTTTCTCAACCTGCTGAATGCATTCAATCAGTCTTGGGCCAAAAATGCGGCGGCACTGGTCATCCTGGTCTCCAAGACGACGTTGCTGCCGGCCGGGTCCGACAAGGAGGTATTCTCGCGCACCCATACCATGGATGCTGGGGCCGCTTGGGGGTACCTGGCGCTGCAGGCCACGCGCCGCGGCTGGGCGGCGCACGGGATGGCCGGTTTTGATGTCGAGCGCACGGCCGTGGAGCTCGGTGTTCCTGCCGATCATCGCGTCGAAGCGGCCATTGCCATAGGCAGACCCGGCCCCAAATCCCTGCTTCCCGAGGCACTGGCGGCGCGCGAGCAGCCGAGCGGCCGCGTTCCGCTGTCGCAGCTCGTGCGCGAAGGTCGTTTCGCGCCGGCGTCGTGACGGGAACGCAGCTACCGCTCAGCAATCGCGTTCCTTGCATCGATTCTCGCCGCGGGGCGCGTCGCGGGGCGGGTTGGGTTGTCTCGCCTGCCGGCCTCGAACCAGCCGCTAGATGCGCAGGAGGTGGCGCTTGTTCAGCCAGTAGGCGGCGGTGCCTACGACAAGCGCCAGGCCAACATTCCAGATCGTCAGCGCGCCCGTCACCAGCAACACGAAGCGTTCGCCCTTGTCCCTGGGAATGTCGCATGCGCCGAGCGCCAATTGAGCCCCCGTCAGAAACAGGATGACGCCAAGGACGGGGCCGGGGAAAAGGCGCAGTACGGTAGCGAGCGAGCTACTGAAGAATATCGCAGTCAACAGCAGAACCACGCCCAGCATGATCACCGCACCACCCGTGCGCGCGCCGAACCGGACGTGCCCGGCCATGCCACCGGCTCCATGACACATGGGAACGCCGCCGACCGATGCGCTGAGCAAGTTCATCAGGCCGGTCGAGGTGGCAATTTTGCCCTCGTCGACGGGGCGGTGAGGAAACAGCCGGTTGTTTTCTTCCGTGATGGCGACCACGGCATTGCCGAGCGTCAGCGGAAGCTGGGGAAGGGCAATGAATAGGGAGCCGACCATCAAGTCGTGCAGCGTGAGGCGGGTCAGGGCCAACGCCGGCAGATGCAGTTCCGGGTGGACCTCGCGCAGGGCAGCAAGCAGCGTGGGATCGGTCCAGATGCCATAGCCCGCGCCGCAGAGCAGCAGCAGGAACATCGCGGGAATCACGCGGTTGGCGAGCAGCAACGAGGTTGCGAAAAGGGCGCCGCCACCCACCCACCAGTCCTGTGCCATCATCTTCGCACCTTCGATCATGAACCCGAAACCGAGACCGAGGATGATGCCGAGCACGACCGGACGCGCGAGGAGCGTCGTGATGCGGCGCGCCGTTCCCGTCAGGCCGAGGAACAGCCACAGGAGGCCGGTGGCCAGGCCGGCACCCCACACCGCGGCCGGCGTGATCACCAGCGTCTGTGCTGCCTGCGTCGCGGCGATCGCGCCCGCGACCTTCATCGGCTGCACCGGAATTGGGGTGCGATAGAAAAATCCGCACACCAGCATGGCCACGGCAAAGGCGAACAGGATGCCGAACGGCTCCATCTTCACCACGCCGACGTAGGCGACGATAAACGGTATCAGCGTGCCGAGGTCACCGAACGCTCCGGCCAATTCCATGCGGTCGAAGCGGTTTGAGACCGGTGTCGAGATGGTGTCTTCGGCCATGCGGGCTGCCTGCTGGCGGATGCCGCAGGATATAGGAAATAGGCCGGGATTGCAGCCCCGGTGCGCGGCAGGCAGGGCATGGCGCCACCCCCTGCGCGCCCAAACTCGCGCCGACCCGGAATGCTCTTGTTCGCGGCCGGCGCCACACGACCGGCGGCGTTTTCGCAACCGCTTCGCAGCAGGCAGCGGAAGTCCAGATACTGGACTGCGAGCCGATCGGGCTCGTTTCTCCGATCACGGATGCTCTACGCGCCGCCGTGTACGTGCGCGTCCCGGCAGACCCGGCGCCGAGGGTAGCGCGGCGACTTGGCAACCGCGCCGTTCGGGCTTGCCGAGGACAGCGGCAGCACCTAACGTCCCCAGACCATCCAGCAGCGTACGCGAAAGGTGTGCTCGAATGTCGCGGCTACGTTTTGGCGCCTTTCTCGCCCCCCACCATCCGATCGGCGAGCACCCGATGCTGCAATTCCGGCGCGATCTCGACTTCGTCGCGCACCTCGACCGCCTGGGATTCGACGAGTTTTGGTGCGGCGAGCACCATTCCAGCGGTTGGGAGATGATCGCATCGCCCGAGATGTTTCTCGCTGCCGCCGGCGAGCGCTCGGCGCGCATTCGCCTGGGTACGGGCGTGATTTCTTTGCCGTACCATCACCCCTTCAACGTCGCGCAGCGCATCGTGCAGCTGGACCACATGACCGGCGGCCGGGCGATCTTCGGGTCCGGACCCGGCGCCTTGGCCTCCGACGCCCACACGCTCGGCATCGATCCGATGGTGCTGCGCGACCGTCAGGACGAAGCCATCGGCATCATCGGTCGGCTGTTCCGCGGCGAGCGCGTCACGCTCAAGGCCGAATGGTTCACCCTGCAAGATGCCGCCCTGCAGCTGCTGCCGCTGCAGGAAGAATTGCCGTTCGTGGTCGCCTCGCAGATAAGCCCGTCCGGCATGATGCTCGCAGGCAAACACGGTATCGGCATCATTTCGATCGGCTCGCTGTCGAGCGAAGGGCTGCAATCGTTGCCGCAGCAATGGGCGTTTGCCGAGGAATCGTCGGCGGCGCACGGCAAGAGGGCAGATCGCAGCCAGTGGCGGGTTCTGCTCAGCTGGCACATTGCCGAGACGCGGGACAAAGCCCGCCTCGAGGCGCGCGACGGCTTGCTGCGCCACCACAACGAGTACATCGTCGGGACACTGCAGCGGCCGGGCTCCAAGCCGTTCCGATCCGCGGACGATGCCGTCGATCAGATGGCATTCTCAGATGCGGCGGCCGCCACGATCGGCACGCCCGACGATCTCGTGGCGAAAATCAAGTCCGTGCTTGAGGTCAGCGGCGGCTTCGGCACGGTGATAGGCTTTGCGCACGACTGGGCAAATCCCGAGAACACATTCCGCAGCTGGGACCTGGTTGCCCGTTACGTCGTGCCGCAGCTCAACGGCTTCCTCGCCGGCTTGCGCAAGTCGCAGCAGTTCGTCATCGAAAACCGCGCCGCGTTCGAGCGCGGCCGGGAGGCCGTGATGGCCAAAATCCTCGCCAACGAGCAGGCGGCCGCGGCGCTCGCCGTCACCAAGTCTCCGCATTTGAGCGCCGCGGGCGGCAGCGTACCCGATCTTGCCGGTGCTGCCGTACGCAGGCAATAGCTCGAGGACGCCCACGATGCTCCTGCGCGATCATATCGCCGTGGTAACGGGTGCCGGTCGAGGCATCGGTGCGGCCTGCGCCAGCGCGTTGGCCGAGGCCGGGGCGATCGTTGTCGCGGTTGATATCGACGGCGCACTTGCCGAGGACATGGTGCGTGCGCTCGCCGCCCGCCAGCGGCGCGCCCTGGCGATCACGGCCGACGTCGGCAGCGTCGGCGAGATTGAGCGCATATTCGAGCGCACGCTCGGCGAGTTCGGGCGGATCGATATCCTCGTCAACAATGCGGGTGTAACGCGGCGCGCCGATATCATGGACATCACAGAAGCCGACTGGGACCGTATACACCGGGTGAATGCGAAAGGCGTGTTTTTCTGCATGCAGGCAGCCGCGCGGGCCATGATCCCAAAGCGCAGTGGACGGATCATCAATATCGCCTCGATCGCGGGCAAAGGCTATGCAGGCGCGTCGAATGCCGCCTACGCCGCCAGCAAGGGAGCCGTCATCAGCATGACGAAGACTGCGGCCCAGCAGCTCGGCAAGTACGACATCACCGTCAATGCGATCTGCCCGGGCGTGACGCGCACGGCACTTTCCGATGCCAATCTGCGGGTCCGCGCCGAGCAAGAGGGGGTCACGGTAGAGGCCATGGAGCGCCAGCGCATGAGCGCCATCCCGCTCGGGCGCGCCAACGACCCGGAGGACATTGCCGCCATGGCCGTGTTCCTCGCATCACCCGGCGCACGCAACATCACCGGGCAGTCCTACAACGTCGACGGCGGCATCATTCCCGATTGAGGTGGGCGGCTGGCAAGGCGCGAAGCAGGTTGCTGCACGCGGCTGGCGCCACGTGGTGCGCTGGCGGGCAAGTGGCAGGGCGTGCGCTTCTAGCAATCGTCTGCTAGCCTGACGACGCGGCGTCGCGCCGGAAAAGCGTGCGCGAGGGACGACCAATCGCGCATGCGCGCGTGCACCCGCGGGCAGGAAGGCGCGCGGCGCGCTCCGAACCGCTGCGTGGGTGCGGTCAGCCCATCAAGGCCACTCCATCAAGGCCACTGCATCAGGGCCACTGCATCAGGAAATGTGACGGGATGAGCAGCGACACACACCTGATGTTTGGTTTCAGCGACGAGCAGCGCCAGATGCGCGCCAGCGTCCTCGGCCTGCTCAATCGCGTGCTGCCGACGAGCAGGATTCGCGAGCTGGACAAGGCCGGGGAATATCCGTTCGAGGCGTGCGGTGCGCTCGCTGAAGCCGGCTACATGGGTCTCATGTACCCGGTCGAGTACGGCGGTATGGGTGGGAGCTACATGGATCTTGCCGTTCTCGGCGAGGCGCTCGGCTATCACTATGGCGGCATCGCCCAGGCCTACGGCATCACGGTGATCTACGCGGGCATGCACGTAGCGCTGCACGGGTCGGAAGCCATGAAGCGCGAGGTGCTGCCGAAGATCGTGTCCGGGGAGATGCGGCTCGCGCTCTGCCTGAGCGAGCCCAATCACGGCTCCGACGTTGCGGGTATCGAGCTCTCCGCCGTGCGCGCCGGCAACGGCTACGTCCTCAACGGCCAGAAGATCTACAACAGCGCCGCGCACGTGGCGCACAGGCTGGTCGTGGTCGCCAAGACCAAGCCCGGGCGTGGCTACGACGGCATCAGCATGTTTCTGGTCGACGCGGCTTCCTCGGGCCTCACCATTCGCCGCCTTAGCGCGCTCGGGCGCCACACCACGGAGGCGAACCACTGCTTCTTCGCGGAGGTGCGCGTCCCAGCCGACCGCATCATCGGCGAGGAGAACGACGGCTGGCGAGGGCTGATGCGGTGCCTCAACGTCGAGCGGTTGCACCTCGCGGCCAATGGCGTCGGCAACACCCGCCGAATACTCGATCACGCGCTCAACTACGCCAAGACGCGCGAGCAATTCGGGCGGCCGATCGGCAAGTTCCAGGCCATCGCCCACAAATTCGCGGACATGGAGATCATGTGGCAGACGGCGCGGGCGCAGACCTTTCGCGTCGCCCAGATGCTGGACGCGGGGCTCGATCCCGTATGCGAGACCGCGGTTGCCAAGGCCTATGCCACGGAGGTCAACTGGAAGGTCGCGGATATGGCCATGCAGGTGATGGCTGGCGCCGGCTATATCATGGATCAGGACATGCAGATGATGTTCCGCGATGCGCGCGTCGGCATGATCGGCGGCGGCACCAGCGAGATACAGCGCAACGTCATTGCCCGCACCATGGGGCTTTGAGCGGCGGAGGGATGGCTATGCACAGGCGAGAGGTGCGCGGGCTTTACTTCGAGGATTTCGAGATCGGCAAATCCTATCGGACGCCCCGCAGAACCGTCACACAGACGGATATCGTCAACTTCGCGTGCCTGTCCGGCGACTTCAACGCCCCGCACGTCGATTGGGAGTTCTGCAGGCAGCAGCCCTACGGCGAGCCGATTGCGCACGGGCCGCTCGTACTGGCGATCGCCGGCGGGCTGATGTGCCAGTCGGGGATCAATGACGGGACGATCGTCGCCATGCTCGGCATCGACGCCTGGCGCGTCCACCTGCCGGTCAAGCACGGAGATACTCTCGAGGTGGTGATGACCGTTACCGAGAAGCGCCGCACCAGCAAGGGCGACAAGGGCATCGTCTCGTTCCGGCGCGAGATCCGCAACCAACGCGGCGAAGCGGTGCACTCCATGAATGCGGTGAATATGTATCTGTGCCGCGAAGGCGTCGCCTGATGCGTCGCGTTGCCGTGATCGGCGGGGCGGCCACTCCCGTCGGCAAGCTGCAGACGCCGGCGAATGCCCCGCTGCAGGCGCTCGAGCACGAGATCCTGGCGCCGCTGGTGATCAGCGCGATGGCGACCGCGGGCCTGCCCAAGGAGGAGGTCGGCGCGCTGGTGTTCGCCATGTGCCGGCCGTACACGCTGCAGAAATATTTCGCGACGTTCATGGCCAACTACCTGCGTCTGCCACTGCAGGGCACGATCATGGAGGTGCTCGGCAACGGCATGACGGGCGGGATGGCATTCGATGAGGCAGTGGGTGTCGTGGCCGCGGGTCGTGCAGAGGTGGCACTCGCCCTTGGCATCAACATGGAGAGCCAGGCGGCAACGGCCGAGCATGCGATGACGACGATGCGGGCGACCGGCGACGTCGACTTCCACACCATCTTCGGGTTTACCCCGATTTCCTGGTACGCCATGGATGCCGTGCGCTACATGCACGAGACCGGTGCCACGCGGGCGGAAATTGCCAGCGTTGCGGTCAAGGACCGACGGCATGCCGCGCTCAACCCGATCGCTCAGCTGCGCAAGCCGCTGAGCCTGGAAGAGGTGCTAACGGCGCGGCCGATCGTCGAGCCGCTCGGCCTCTACGAGGTGCCGCCGCGGGGAGACGGCGCGGTCTGCCTGGTCGTTTGTGCGGAAGACGTGGCAAGGGCGAGCGGCCGGGGCTATGCGCTGGTGCGCGGGCGCGGCTTCCATCACGAGGGCGCGCATCAGATCAACGAGGCGCCGAACGACATGACGGCGTTCGTCGCCGCGCAAGCTGCCGCCGCGGCGGCCTATCGCGCCGCCGGCATTACCCCTGCCGATCTCGATCTCGCCGAGCTCTATGCGCCGTGCACGATCGTGCAGGTGCTGGCTAGCGAGGCCTTGGGCCTGGTGCCCCGCGGAAGGGGTGCCGCGCAGGCGGCGGCGGGGGAAACCGCGCTCGGTGGCCGGCTTCCGATCTGCACCTCCGGCGGGTGCCTATCGCGCGGCCACCCCCCGTTCGTGACCGGACTGCTGACCATCTATGAGCTGTGGGAGCAGCTGACGCATCGTGCCGGCGCGCGCCAGGTGCGCGACGCTCGCCTCGGCGCCGGCAGCTGCGAGCTCGGCAACTACAACGCCGCACTCGTGCACATTCTGGAGGCCGTCGCATGACGCTGGCGTTCGTCGACGTGCCGGCGGTGCGGCCATGGCCGCCGCGCATCAGCGCGTTCAGCAAGCCGTTCTGGGACGCGCTGGCCGAGGGGCGCCTGATCACGACGCGCGGCCGAAGCTCGGGTCGCTTGACGTTCCCGCCCAAGCCGTTCTGTCCCTACGATTGGGGGCGCGAGGTCGAATGGGTCGGTTTGTCTGGGCGCGGCAAGCTCTACGCGCAGACCGTCATTCACGCCGTCCCCGCGGCGTTTGCGCGCGAGGCGCCGATCCGCAACGGCATCGTCGACCTCGATGAGGGATTGCGGGTTGCCGCCCGCATCCTCGGTGAGCCAGCCCTGGATGCGATCGTCGAGTGCGTCGTGCTGCGCTATACCGATGGTCCGCTGTTCGCCTTTCGCGATGTTGCCGCCGGGCCGTCCGCCCGATGAAGGCGGAAGCCGCAGGCGACGGGCCGCCGGCGGTATAGATCGCTGCGCCGAGCCGATGTGGTGGGCGTCCTGCACCACCCGCTAGCCGACGACACCGCGCGCCCGCAGTTCGGCGACCTCCTGCGCGGTAAAACCCCAGGCGGCGAGCAGCGCTTGCGTATCGCTGCCTGGCGTGTCGGGCAGCCGCGGCTCGTCGAGGCGAGAGCGGCTGAAGCGCGGCGCGGGTGCGGGCTGCATCACGCCGTCGAGCTCGATGAAGGTGTTCCGGGCGCGGTTGTGCGGGTGTGCCATCGCCTCGGCCATGCTCAGCACGGGAGCAAAACAGGTCTCGGCTCCTTCCAGCAGCGCACACCACTCCGCGCGCGTCTTGCTTCGGAACAGCTCGGCCAGGCGCGTACGCAGCCTTGGCCAATTTTGGCGGTCGTGTTGGGCGGGAAGGTTTTCGCGGTCCAGGCCCGTCAAGCGCAGCAGCTCGTCGTGGAACTTTTGCTCGACGTTCGCGACGGTGACGTAATGACCATCGCTCGTCGCGTACACCTGGTACCAGGGTGATGCGCCGTCGAGCGGGTTCTCGCCGCGAACGTCGCTCCAGGTGCCCTGGGCACGCATGCCGTACATGTATGTCATCAGCGAGGCTGCGCCGTCGACCATTGCGGCGTCGACGACCTGGCCCTGTCCCGAGCGCATCGCTTCGATGAGGGCGCACAGAATGCCGAATGCGAGCAGCATTCCGCCCCCGGCAAAATCGCCGACGAGATTGAGGGGAATGGTCGGCGGCTCGCCCTCGTGGCCGATGGCGTGCAGCACGCCCGCAAGGGCAATGTAGTTGAGATCGTGGCCCGGAGCGTCGGCCAACGGTCCATCCTGGCCCCAACCGGTCATGCGTCCATACACGAGCCGCGGATTGGCCTTCAGGCAGACGTCCGGTCCAAGCCCAAGTCGCTCCATCACGCCGGGCCTGAACCCTTCGATCAGTGCATCCGCTCGAGCAATGAGCCGGACGACGGCAGCGACGGCGTGCGGCGACTTGAGGTCGAGCACCACGGTCCGCCGGCTGCGGTTGAGAAGCGAAAGCCGGTCGCTCACGCCCGGCCTCGTTCCTCCCGGTCGCTCGATGCGCAGCACGTCCGCGCCCATGTCGGCCAGCATCATGGCGCAGTAGGGTCCGGGCGCAAGGCCCGCCATCTCGATCACGCGAATGCCCGTAAGTGGTCCCATGCTCTTTGCTCGCTCATCTGCGCTCGCCCGAGCTGCCGCCGCGGGCGCGCCACCCACCCGCATCGCCGGCGGCACCGCGTGTCCTCATATCCGGCAACGCGCAACCGCGCAGTCCGGCGAGGGTGCTCAGCTAGCTGCCGAGTGCGAACAGGGCGGCGATGTCCGGCGCCGGCGATTTGATCTCCACCACCACCGAATCCTCGATTGCCTCCAATCCGTGCAGGACGCCTTGCGGATGCCGGCAAACGTCACCCGGGCCCATGACGAACTCCTGCGAGCCGACCGTCGATTTCACCTTGCCCTTGACCACATAGGCGACCGATTCGTGGGTATGGGTGTGGAGCGGTGCACCGACGCCGGCACGATAGTGGATCTCGAGAAAGACCATCGCTTCCCCGCGCATGAGCGGTTTGACGAGCATCTCGCCGCCATACACCGGCTTGCCTTCGACGGACTTGACCGCGACCGGCCGCACGTCGGTGTTTCTGGACGTGATCACATTCGCCTCCCTGGGCTGTTGCGCTGCACGGGCAGCATCGCGCCTCCGGTGGCCCGTGCGCAACCGAGGATCCTACGGGCACACCGCGGCACGCGGGCCGGCATTGCGCGCTGCAGGCACGCACCCGGCCGGGGCCTGGCCTGGAATGCCCGCAGGCATGGTGGTGTCCATGGGGCGACCCGGCAAGCGCAATTCCCGTTTGGCCATCGAGGGCAGTAAGCTCAGCACCCGAAAAACCGGGGTACGCTCGGCA
>JBPYEF010000046.1:0-3987 GCA_051985875.1 Hyphomicrobiaceae bacterium | reverse complement strand
GGCAGCGAGATGATGGGCGTCTCGGCACAGGCTGCGAAGATTCATTTGGCGATCGCCGCCTGGGACTGGGGCTCCTATTTTCCCATGGAGCAGCGCCTCAAGGGCATCCGCCTGACCATTGCCGGCTACCGCCGGCCGGATCCAGCGACCGCGCCGGCGAAGACCAAAGCCGCCGGGCTTTACATGATCTGCACCCTTGAGAAGCATCGTGCCGAGAAGGCCGGATACGACGATGCCCTGATGCTCGACTGGCGCGGCCGCGTCGCGGAGTGCACCGGCGCCAACATCTTCCTGATCAAGGACGGGGTGCTGCACACCCCGACGCCCGATTGCTTCCTGGACGGCATCACGCGGCGCACGGTGATCGCCCTGGCCAAAAGGCGCGGTCTTGAGGTGCACGAGCGCACGATCCTGCCTGAGGAACTCGGCAGCTTTCGGGAGTGCTTCATTGTCGGCACCGCCGCAGAGGTCACCCCGGTTGCATCGATCGCGGAGCACACCTACCGGCCCGGCGCGATCAGCGAGACGCTGATCACCGACTACAGCGCCGCCGTGCAGCCGCGGAAGATCGCCGCCGAGTAGCCACGCCGCCCCCGTGCGTTTCGGCGTTGCAGTTTGGGCACAGGCGCAGCACTTCGCTCGGGGGCTGCAACGCCAGGCATTGCCGCGGCTCGCGTTCTTCGCCAACACTAGGGGATGCTCGCTGACGCCACGGCACTCCTCAGCGGCGGGAGCAGGCTCCGCCTGCTGCCGCGGGCAGTGCTCTGCGCGGCCCTGATGCTGAGCCTGGGGCCGATGAATGCCACACGCGCGCAGCCGGCCGGGCTCAACGTCGGGCGCGACTGCCAGACGATCCGCACCTGCAACTTTTCGCGCGGCGGCGGATACCGCGGCTGCCTGTCGAGCTATAGCTGCCGCATCTGCCGCTTTGTGCATGCCGCCTGCTCCGTCGACGGCAACAGGCGCGTGTGCCAGCGGATGCGCTGTACCTGGGGCTGAGCGCTTCTACCGGCGGGATTGCCGCCCCCCTGTATTTGCTGGGCTATTTGCTGAGCGCGCCGCCCGGCATGTGCCGGCATGTGGAAGTGCCGGGGCCCAGGGTGCGGCAACCCGGCGAGAGCGCGCGGTTCCAGCTGCGCGATGGGTCGAGCGCGCGGGTCGGCAAGCCTACCAACCGTGGAACGGGGTTTCCGGAACGGGCGTCTTCGGCGGGAGGCCGGCGGCGAACGCGGCGAGGTTGTCGACCACCAGCTGACCCATCCCGTTGCGCGTTGGGATCGATGCCGAGCCAAGGTGGGGAAACAACGTCACGTTGTCGAGGGTCAGGAAGGCCGGATTGACGTTTGGTTCATTGCGGAACACGTCGAGCCCGGCGCGCAAAATCTTCCTTTGCCTGAGCGCGTCGATCAGCGCGGCCTCATCCACCACGCTCCCCCGTGCCATGTTGATAAAAATGCCGTGCGGCCCGAGGGCTTCCAACACTGCCCGGTTGATCAGCCCCTCGGTCGCCGGGCCGCCGGGCACGGTGGCGATCAGCGTGTCGACATCGCGCGCCAAAGCGACGAGGTCGCCGTAGTAGCGATGGGCAGCCTCCGGCTGGGGTGTGCGGCCATAGTAGCTGACCGGGAGCCCAAAAGCCGCAACGCGCCGCGCGATCGCCTTGCCGATGCGGCCAAATCCGGCAATGCCGACGCTGCGCCCCCGCAGTGAGCCGGCGGTGAGGGCGTAGTCTCCCTCGCGCGCCCAGCGTCCCTCGCGCAGCCACTTCTCGGCAGCGTAAAACTCGCGCACGGTGACGAGCAGCAACCCCAGCGCGGTGTCGGCGACCTCCTCGGTCAGCACGTCGGGTGTATTGGTAATGACGATGCCACGCTGCACGGCCGCCGCGACGTCGATGCTGTCGTAGCCGACGCCGAAGTTGCCGATGATCTGCAGCTTCGGCAGGCACCCGATCAAGGCCGCGTCGGTCTTCACCCCGGTGTGGCTGCCGGTACACACGGCGGCAATCTCCGGCCCGATCCGCCGTAGGAATTCGGCCTTGTCCCCGGCCTCCTGCAGGCGGTAAACCCTGAACAGCCTGCCGATACCGTCCTCGATCAGCGGCATCATCGGACCGGTGGTCAACAGGGCAGGCTTCGGCATGCGCCAGCTCCGCACGTTCGCCGGCTGCTCCTAGCATTGCAGCGGCATAGCCTTCAACTCGGTTTGCGCCCGATGCGCACGCGTGCACGCCTGCTTGCAACCTGTGCCCCGTAGAAACACAACTGTCCATGACCCCCGTCGCCTTCGACGTCGCCGTCATCGGCGCAGGCCACAACGGTCTCACTTGCGCCGCCTACCTTGCCGGTGCGGGGCTCAGCGTCGTCGTGCTCGAGAAAAACGCGGTAGTCGGCGGGGCAGCCGTGACCGAGGAGTTCCATCCGGGATACCGCAATTCGGTCGCCGCCTACGCCGTTAGCCTTCTCAACCCCGGCATCATCGCCGAGCTCGGATTGGCACGGCATGGCCTCAGCATCCGCGAGCGCCCCGTTGCCAATTTTTGGCCGCTCGATGACGGGGCGGGGGGCGGCTATCTGCTGCTGCCCCATGGCGGCGCGGCACGCCGGCAGGCAATTGCCGCCGTCTGCCGCGAAGATGGCGAGCGACTGGTCGCCTACGACGAGGCGCTGCTGCGCGCCGCCGCCTTCCTGCGCGCGCTTGCGCTCAACACGCCCCCGAACGCCGGCGGCGGCCTGCTTGAGCTGCTGCGCGGGGCGGCGCTCGGCCGCCGCCTGTTCGGCGCCAGCCTCGAGGACAAAAGGCTGCTGCTCGATCTGTTCACCAAGAGCGCAGGCGACTTCCTTGGGCAGTGGTTTGCGAGCGAGGTCGTCAAGGGTGCGCTCGCCTTCGACAGCATCGTTGGCGCCTACGCCGGCCCGTGGACGCCCGGTACGGCCTATGTGCTGCTGCACCACGCCTTCGGCGAGGTCAACGGCAAGCTCGGCGCGTGGGGGCACGCCGTCGGCGGCATGGGTGCGATTAGTGCGGCGCTGGCGCGCGCGGCACTGAGCCGCGGCGCGGTCATCCGCACCGAGGCCGCGGTCGCCGCCGTGACCCTCGCCGACGGTCGCGCTGGCGGCGTGCGCCTTGCCAGCGGCGAGGTCATTGCCGCGCGCGCGGTTGCCGCCAACGTCAGTCCGAAGCTGCTGTTTCGCGACCTGGTGCCCGATGGCGTCGTCCCGGACGAGATCAAGCGCCGCTTGGTCGGTCTGAAGTCGGGTTCGGCCACCTTCCGCATGAATGTCGCGCTCGCGGAGCTGCCGGACTTTCGCTGCCGGCCGGGCGTGCACATGCAAGACCATCACGCCAGCGGCATCATCATCGGCCCGACGCTCACCTATCTGGAACGCGCCTATCTCGATGCGCGCACGCTCGGCTGGTCGCAACAGCCGGTGATCGAGATCGTGATCCCGTCAACCCTGGATGGGACGCTGGCGCCGCCCGGGCGCCATGTCGCCAGCCTGTTCGTGCAACACGCCGCGCCGCAGCTGCCGGGTGGCCGGAGCTGGGACGCGGCCAAGGACGCCTTCGCCGACTTGGTGATCGCCACCGTCGACCGCTACGCGCCGAACTTCACGCGCAGCGTGCTGGCCCGTCAGGTCCTCTCCCCGCACGACCTCGAACGCCGTTTTGGCATGCCCGATGGCGACATCTTCCATGGCCAGCTGACCCTCGATCAGCTCTACAGTGCTCGTCCGTTGCTCGGCTACGCGGCCTACCGCATGCCTGTCGGTGGTTTGTACCTGTGCGGTGCCGGGGCGCACCCCGGGGGTGGCGTAACCGGCCTGCCCGGGCGCAATGCGGCGCGGGAGATTATCCGCGATTTTCGCACTCCGTTGCGCTACCCCCGGCGCTAGAGCCTCGATTTCCGGGCGCAAACACCCTATATTCGCGGTTGAGACTAGCGGCGAACCATGAGCGGGAAATGACCAAGCGAGCACGCCTCCC
>JBPYEF010000045.1:0-6334 GCA_051985875.1 Hyphomicrobiaceae bacterium | reverse complement strand
CGCCGTGCAAGACCTGCTGGCCCTCGGCGACGTGCTACTGTTGCCCGAGGACGACCTGGCGCTGGCGACGGTGCTGAAGTCGCCGTTGTTCGGCCTCGATGACGACGACCTGATTGCGCTTGCCCCCGGACGGAGCGGATCTCTATGGCAGGAGCTGGCGGCACGCGCCGCGAGCGATCCGCGCTGGCAGGCCGCGGCCGCTTCGCTCACCGCATGGCGTGGCCGCGCCCTCACCCTGCCGCCATTCGAGTTCTTTTCCTGGTTGCTCGACGGCGCGCGCATGCGCGCGCCGCTGCTGCAGCGGCTCGGGCTGGAGGCAGGGGAGGCGATCGACGAGTTTCTCAACTTGGCGCTCGCCTACGAGCGCACCGCACCACCCTCCCTGCAGGGCTTCCTCAGCGCCGTGCGCGAGGACTTGCGCGAAATCGCACGCGACATGGAGCAGGGGCGCGACGAGGTGCGGGTCATGACGGTGCACGGTGCCAAGGGTCTGGAAGCGCCGATCGTGTTCCTGCCCGACACCTGTACGACCCGCTCCGGGCGCCGGCCCGGGAGCCTGGTCAGGGTCGCCGACGGCGGCCAGGGCTGCGGCGCAGCGCGCGTCCTGTGGCCGGTCAAGGGTACGAGCGGCCTCGATGTCGTCGCTCGCGCTCGGGCAGCAATCGCCGCCGGCGAGGCGGAGGAGCGCAACCGCCTGCTGTATGTTGCCCTCACCAGAGCGCGCGATCGGCTGTACGTGGCGGGGTTCGAGGGCGGCACGGCGCCGCCCTCGGATTGCTGGTACAATATGATCAGCGAAGCGCTCCGTGATTCCCTTGCGGCGACCACGACGGCGGATGGGCGCACGCTGTTCGTCAAGCGCGCGCCGCAGACGGCACCGCACAAGCGCCCTGCCGTCACCGCGGCGTCGAGCGCACCCGCGCCGCTGCCGGAATGGGCGCTGCGGCCGGCACCGCGGCCGCCGGTGCTCGCCCTGCCCCTCACCCCCGCGCGATTGGCGCCGCTGCGCACGACCCCGGAGCGGACGTTGCCGCAGCGGACGCGGCCCGGCGCGCCGGGAATTCTGCCCCCCGCGGCGCTCGCCGAGCAGCAACGCTACCTGCGCGGCACGTTAACCCACGCACTGCTCGAGCATTTGCCGGGCGTGCCGCAGCAGCGCTGGCACACCGCGGCTACGGCCTTCATCGCCGCGCGCGGCGCGCAGCTCACCCACAACGTGCGCCGCGCCATTGTCGCAGAGACGCTGGCTGTGCTTGGCGATCCGGCTTTTGGTGCCCTGTTTTCTGCCGAGGCGAGGGCGGAGGTGGGGATCGCCGCCGAGATAGCGCGCCACAATGGCGCACCGCTGCGCATTGCCGGCAAGATCGACCGCCTGGTGCGCCAGGGCAATTCGCTGCTGATCGTCGACTACAAGACCAACCGGCCGCCACCGCGCAACCCCGCGGAGGTTCCCGAGGCGTATCTGCTGCAGCTCGCCGCGTATCGTCTTGCGGCGCGGCAGATCTTTGCTGCGTTGCATATCAGAGCCGCGATTTTGTGGACGGACGGACCGCGCATCATGGAGATTCCCGCTTCCCTCCTCGACGCAGGCGAGCGGCGGTTGCTGGCACATGGCGGCGACGAGCCTTGACGCTTGCTGGTCGCCTGCCTACGTTCCCCCGCACAAAATCCCCGAGCACGCAGCGGGCGATATCGAGGAGAGAAGAGCATGGCAGGTGGAGCGACGCACTCCGTGTCCGATGCGACCTTCGAGCAGGAGGTGCTGCAGGCGAGCGAACCGGTGCTGGTCGATTTCTTCGCCGAATGGTGCGGCCCGTGCAAGGCGATGGCGCCTGCGCTCGAACAGGTGGCCGCGGAAATGAAGGGTAAGGTGAAGTTCGCCAAGCTCGATGTCGATCAGAATCCGCAGGTGACGCAGAAGTTTCGCGTGCAGGCGATGCCAACGCTGATGATCTTCAAGGATGGCAAGGTGGCGGCGCAGCGAGTCGGCGCGCTGACGCAGAAAAAGCAGCTCCAGGACTGGGTGAACGCCGCCCTCTGAGCGGGCTGGCAGCGCCGGCGCGTCGCTGGCGTCGGCCGCCTTACGTGATCTGCGCCTGCACGCCTTCCTGCAGGGCCAGCACCTGACCGGCAAGATACAGCGAGCCGCAGATCAGAATCCGCTCCGGCACCCCGCCCTGCAATGCGCGCAGCGCCTCGAGCACGTCCTCGGCTGGCTGGGCAAGAAGCCCCGCGGAGGCAGCGAGCTGCGCCAAATGCGGGGCCGTGTGCGCCGAGGCTCCAGCAATCGGCACCGTGACGACGCGGCGCACCAAACCGCGGAAGTGGGCAAAGAACCCGCTCGCGTCTTTTTGACTGCCCATGCCGACCACCAGGCTCACCGGTTTGGGTGCGCGCTCTTCGAGGTCGGCCAGCGTCTGGGCGATGGCCTGGGCCGCGGCGGGATTGTGCCCGCCGTCGAGCCACAGCTCCGCGCCAGGGGCAAGCAGGCGTGCCAAGGGTCCGCTGTTCAGGCGCTGCATGCGCGCCGGCCAACGCACCTCCGACAAGCCGCGCTCGATTGCCCGGTTGGTCGTCAGCCCATGGGTCTGTAGTTGCAGCGCGGCGCTGACGGCGGTGCCGGCATTGACGATCTGATGGCGGCCGATCAGCGCCGGAAGCGGCAGATCCACCAACCGCGCTTCACCCTGGTAGACGAGGCGCCCGCGCTGCTCGAAGGCCTCGTAGTCGCGGCCCCAGACGACGAGCGGTGCCCCGACCGCCTCAGCGCGCGCAGCGATCTCCTCAAGAGCTGCATCGGCCTGCTGCGCGATGACCGCGGGAACGCCGGGCTTGAGAATGCCCGCCTTTTCCCGCGCAATCTCGGCGATGCTGTTGCCGAGCCACTCCGCGTGATCGAGAGCGATCGGCGTGATGACGCTCAGCGCCGGGCGTTGCACCACATTGGTGGTATCGAGGCGCCCGCCGAGCCCCACCTCGAGGATGACGGCATCGGCCGGATGTTCCGCGAACGCCTGCAGCGCGAGGGCCGTCGTGATCTCGAAGAAGGTCATGACATCGCCGGCGTTGATGCGCTTGACCTCGTTCAGCCGAAATACGAGCTCCGCCTCGGACATCGGCTGTGCCTTGCCGTCGGCGCCCGCTAGGGCGATGCGCTCGTGGAAACGCACGAGGTGCGGTGAGGTGTAGACGTGCACGCGCCGGTCGGCCGCTTCGAGCATGGCTTTGAGGTAAGCCGCGGTTGAGCCTTTGCCGTTCGTGCCGGCAATGTGGATCACCGGCGGCAGCCGATCCTGCGGATCGCCGATCTTGGCGAGCAGCCGGCGGATGCGGCCAAGCGACAGATCGATCCGCCGCGGATGCAGCGTCATCAACTCGGCCAGCAGCTGATCACTCGATGGCATGGCGCCCCCTAGCACACTCGCACGCAAAGAGGAACGGCCGAAAGCAAGACCGCCCCCGCATCAAGGCTGGAAGACCAGTCGGCAAGGAGGGCCCCGAGAAGATCGGGCGCCCGCGCGCCGTGGCGCCCCCGGGCAGCGCGGCGCTGTCAGCTCACCCGCGGACGCCGTCCCGCGATCCCGGCCTGGTCCGCGACTTGGGATCGGTCTTGTCGCGCGTTTCGAAGGGTTCACCCTGCTCGTCGGCGTCGGGCTCCGCCACGTTCGACGAGCGCGCCAAAGTTTCGATGCTGTTGCCGTCGAGCACGCTGCCGTTCAAGTATCCGCTATCGATCGCGGGCTTGGCGGGCCGCACCGCGGCATTGGCGGTAAGCACTCGGCAAAGGCGTGCCAAGGTTTCGCGCAGCTTGTGGCGGTGCACGACCATGTCGATCATGCCGTGCGCCAGGAGATACTCCGCCTTCTGAAAACCCTCGGGAAGCTGCTCTCGTATCGTCTGCTGAATGACGCGCGGCCCGGCAAAGCAGATGAGCGCACCCGGCTCGGCAATGTGCACGTCCCCGAGCATGGCATAGGACGCGGTCACGCCGCCGGTGGTCGGATCGGTGAGAACGACGAGATAGGGGAGGTGCTCCTGGCGCAAGCGCTGCACGGCAATGGTCGTGCGCGGCATTTGCATCAGTGAGAGGATGCCCTCTTGCATGCGCGCGCCGCCGGAGGCGGCAAATAAAATGAATGGCATGCGTCGCTCGACGGCGCGCAGCATGCCGGTGATCACCGCCTCGCCCGCGGCCATGCCGAGCGAGCCGGCCATGAAGCGAAAATCCTGCGCCGCAGCGACGACGTCCTGGCCCTCGAGTTGTCCCTCGCCGACAAGCACGGCATCCTCGAGCTCGGTCTCGCCCTTGGCGGTCTTCAGCCGATCGGAGTAGCGCTTGCCATCGCGGAACTTGAGCGGGTCTTGTGCGACCTCCTTGACCGGCACGACCTCGTACTCGCCGCGGTCGAACAGCAGCTGCAGGCGTTGGCGCGCATCGATGCGCATGTGGTAGTTGGAGCTCGGAATGACGAACTGATTTGCCTCAAGGTCCTTGTAGAACACCATCTGTCCGCTATCGGGACACTTCACCCAGAGATTGTCGGGCAACTCCCGCTTGGTGGTCAGCAGGTTGCGAATCTTCGGGCGGACAACGTTGTTGATCCAGTTCACGCGCCTGATGCTCCGTTACGCTTCCCTCGTTCGCGCCCGCATTCCACGCTTCATCGGCGTCACCGGCATCGGTCGCGCGCGCCCCAGCCGCCGCCCACCCGGTGCCTCGCCCGCACTTGGCCCGGATGCCTGGCCCGGGTGCCTGGCCCGGGTGCCTGGCCCGAATGCCTGGCCCGAATGCCTGGCCCGAATGCCTGCCCCTAATGCCTGGCCCGGCCAACTGGCCGGGGTGCCCGACTACGGTACCTGGCTCCGCCTAGTGTGGGGGGCGCTTCACTGGCCGCGCAAGGGCCTCGACAGGCATTGCACAAGATCTAGGACGTCGGCGACCGTTTTACCAGTCGCTTTGCCAGCCGCATCGAGCGATTCGGCAACGGCATTAACCAGCGCCGAGCCGACCGCAATGCCATCGGCGATGGCCGCGAGCCGGTGCGCCTGCTCCGGCGTCTTGATGCCGAAGCCGACGGCGACCGGCAGCGGGGTCCGCTGCTTGATGCTTGCAACATGCGTGCGCACGGCATCGATGTCCGGCGCCTTGGTGCCGGTGATGCCGGCAATCGACACGTAGTAGAGGAACCCCGAAGTGTTGGCGAGCACGACCGGAAGGCGCGCGGCATCGGTGGTCGGCGTGGCGAGGCGGATGAAATTCAGCCCGCGGCGCACCGCTGGCAGGCACAGTTCGCTATCGGCTTCCGGGGGAAGATCGACGACGATCAGTCCGTCGACCCCAGCGGCCGCGCAATCGTCGAGGAAGCGGTTGCCCGGATACACATAGATCGGATTGTAGTATCCCATGAGGATGATCGGCGTGTCGCCGTCCTGGGCACGGAAGTCGCGCACGAGGTTCAGCGTCTTGGCCATGGTCTGCCCGCCCTTGAGTGCGCGCAGCGAGGCGGCCTGGACGGCGGGGCCATCCGCCATCGGGTCGGAGAACGGCATGCCGAGCTCGATGAGATCGGCGCCGGCAGCCGGCAGACCGCGCAGGATCGCCTCGGCGGTCGCGTAATCGGGATCGCCCGCCGTGATGAAAGCGACGAATGCCGTGCGACGCTGTTGCGCCAGGGAGGCAAAGCGGCGATCGATGCGCGAGGTCATGCTCCGACCAATTCCCTCTTCGGCGTTCGAACGCACCCAACGGTTCGCCCGCGACCGTCACCTCGCCGGCGTATTGACCGGACGCGGCACCTACCTTCCGCAATCCCAAGGCATCGTCACACGCTGATCCCGAGGTGCTCGGCGACAGAGAAGATGTCCTTGTCGCCGCGG
Organism: Hyphomicrobiaceae bacterium; assembly: GCA_051985875.1. GTDB lineage: Bacteria > Pseudomonadota > Alphaproteobacteria > Rhizobiales > Hyphomicrobiaceae > AWTP1-13. The sequence continues at coordinate 457 of JBPYEF010000045.1, read as the reverse complement.
CCGCACAGGTTCATGACCAGCAGATTGTCGCGCGCGAGGGTCGGCGCGAGCTTGGCGACGAAGGCCAGTGCGTGCGCCGGCTCCAGCGCCGGTATGATGCCTTCAAGGCGCGTGCACAGCTCGAAGGCCGCGAGCGCCTCCTTGTCGGTGATCGCCACATAGGTCGCGCGGCCGCTGTCTTTGAGCCAGGCGTGCTCCGGGCCGACCCCCGGATAGTCGAGTCCCGCCGAAATCGAGTGACCCTCGAGGATCTGTCCGTCTGCATCCTGCAGCAGGTAGGTGCGGTTGCCGTGCAGCACACCCGGGCGTCCGCCGCTCATCGACGCGCAGTGGCCGTTGGCCACCGCGAGGCCGTGACCCCCGGCCTCGACGCCGTAGATGGCGACCTTCGCGTCATCGAGGAAGGGATGGAACAGGCCGATGGCATTCGACCCGCCGCCGATGCAGGCGACCAGCG
>JBPYEF010000044.1:0-5436 GCA_051985875.1 Hyphomicrobiaceae bacterium | reverse complement strand
AAGGCGAGGCAGGCGAAATAGGCGGCAACCTCGGCGATCAACGGCCGTTGCTGCGTCGGCTTCCCATGGCGCGCTGCTCACTCGGGTCTGCCTGCGGCCGCACAGAAAGCGCACCAGCAATTTCCGCTCCAGCGCCCCAAGTCCGACGTGGGCTCCTTCACGAGACTTGTAGACCCGGTAGCTGGCCGCGTCGCCGTTGAGGCAGATCTCCTGACGGCCCGATGCGTGGCCGGCCGCTCCGAGGCACGCGAGCTGCAGCGGCATGCCGACGTCGGCAAGGGCCAGGTCGATCTCGCATCGCCTGCCGCTCTGCATCCGCACTTGCAACGCTGCAAGTATGGCGACCACGGTGAACCGCGAACCCGTGATGTCCAAGATCGGCGGATCGAAGAAGATCGGCGCACCAGCGCCATTACGCTCGAGAACGGCCGCGAGCGCATAGTTATTATTGTGGCCAGCTGCTGGCGCCATGGTGCTCGGCCATCCGACGACAACGGCACGCATTTACAGTATGGCAACCGGCGCTATTGGGCTGCCGGTGCCACCAACGATCGGCAGCGGCGCTGCCATGAAGCAGAACACCGTGGCGCCGGCATCGGCGAGCGGCTGCAGCATTGCCCCTTCCAGCAAGGGAATGCCGTAGTCGCGGATCACCCGCTGGTGCACCGGGAAGACCTTGCCGGTTGCAAAGGGAATGACCTCCACCGCGAAGTTATCGGCGCCGATCATCGCTACGCCGGCCTCCGCCAGGTACTCTGCCGCCGCCACATCGATGCCAGGCTCGGCATTGAAATCGGCCTTGCCGGTGGCAAGAACGCTCTCGAGCCAACCGGTGCGGATGCGCAGGGCATCCCCCGACTGGAGCTCGACGCCCACCGCCTCGAGCGCTGCGCGGATTTCGGACTTGCCGATTGCGGTCCCCGGCGCAAGCGGGGCGCCCGTCAGGCGAACGAAGTCGAGGAGCACGCCGCGGCTGATAATCGGGCCCATCTTGTCGATGCCGCAATGTAGGGCGCCCGTAGTGCTGCGGATGGAATTGCCACTGAAACCATTGTACAGCTGATCATCGTACCAGGCGTGACAGAGCGCATCGATGTGCGTGGCAAAATGCGCCGGTAATAGCACCGTGTCTTCTGCGAACTGGAACCCCCCGGGGCGCTTCCCACCGGCGGCATAATCACCGCCGTCCCGACCCATCATATGCATCATCGGCGCACGGTGCTCCGGCAGCGGCGTTGCGGACGAGAGCGGCTGGGCAAGGCTGATGACACGCCCCTCGCGCACAAGTCGCGCCGCGCCCCTCACCGTCGCGTGGTCGATGCGATTGATGGCGCCCCTTTCGTCGCCCTCACCCCAACGCCCCCAAGCCTCCTTTGCCATGGCGCGGTCTCATGCCTGCTTGAGAACAAGTGCGAGCGCCTGGTCACGCAAATCGCGGCGCATGATCTTTCCTGTCACCGTCACCGGCAGGGTACCGGCGATTATGATGCGATCCGGCACCTTGTAGCGCGAGCAGAGCGCTTTGCAGTGCGCCTCGAGCTCGGCCGGCGCGATCGCCGCGCCAGCGACTGGCACCGCAAAGGCAACGATGATCTCTCCCTTCTCCGGATCCGGCACCCCTACGACGCCGGCTTGCGCAACCGTCGGATGCTGCAGCAAGATCTCCTCAACTTCTGCCGGAGAGATGTTGATACCGGATCGCTTGATCATCTCCGTCGTTCGACCGGCGAAGACGAAGCGTCCATCCGCTGTCAGTCGCCCCATATCTCCAGTGCGGAAGAACCCATCCTCGGTAACGGCCTTGGCATTTTGCTCGATGCTGGAGCCGCCATAGCCGGCCATCAAATAACCCCTGACCTCGACCAGCCCGGGTTCTCCCCGTGTCAAGGGACGCCCGGATTCCGCATCGACAATCCGTATCTCGACGCCGGGCAGCGGCTCGCCCTGGCAGTTGGCCCGCTCCACGAGTCGCCAGTCGTGGTGGGTGACACAGCAATTGCCGTACGTCTCGCTCGCCCCATAGATGTTGCAGATCTCGCGGGCACCCAGTACTTCGGCCGCAGCAATGACGTCCTGGGGACTGCCGATCGTCAGCCCGGTACGCAAGCTGCGGGTGCGTTCGCGGGTGAAGCTCGGATGCCGGATGAGGGCGCTCGTCATGGCCGGGAGCGTATAAAGGGAGGTACAGCGGTGCGTCTCGATCAGACGCAGAGCTTCGCCAGGCTCGAACCTGCTCTGGAGCACCAGCGTTGCGCCATGGGTCATGGTCGCGGGCAGCGCGTTGACGGCGCCATATGCCCAAAACAGCGGAACCGAAACGAGCACGCGATCCTCGCACGAGAGCCCCTGGCGCTCACCGATGTTGAAGCCGTTCTCAATGATGCCGTACTGCGCCATCCTCACGGCCTTTGGCCGGCTGCTCGAGCCGGACGTGTAGAGAATGACGGCATCGTCGCCGGCGCTGCTGCCCACTCCGGGCGCGGGCACGGGGTTCAACGGCTCGGTGCAGGTGAACTCGTCGTAGCGCGTCGCCGCCATCATTGTGGTCGAGCCGACCGTAACGATGCCGCGCAAATGTGGAAAGGCCACGCACCGCAGCCGCTCGCCAGGCTGGTGCGTAGCGAGCTCGGGGATCAAACCGGCAAGGCTGTCTGCAAAGTCCTGGTCGGCAAAGCGATCGACGGTTATGAGAAGCACCGCCTCGGAGTCTTTGAGCAGGAAGGCGAGCTCGGCCGGCTTGGACCACGTGCTAAAAGGGACGACCACGGCACCGAGCGCGTTGGCGCCAAAGCACGCCTCCAGCCATTCAATGCTGTTGTTGAGAAGCAAAGCCACACGCTCACGGCGTCGCACGCCGACGGCCTTTAGCGCGTTGGCAACCTGCCGGCTCCTTCGGCAAAGCTCCGCGTAGCGGACCGAGCGGCCCTGGTGAATCGCCGCCGTCCCGTCGGGGTAGCGTTCCGCCTGTTCGTCGAGCAGTTCGAAAAGCGTTCTGCTGTAAGGCGGCTTCACGGAAAGCCTCACATCGCCGGGGTATGCGGCTGCGTCGTCGCAACGACGGCGCGGTGATCGTCCACGCAATCAGCGGCAGGATACCACGCGCCGCATATTATACTGGCCAGTAGATCATAAGCCTAGCTTGCGGGCGTAGCGCTGCTCGAGGCGCTGCAGCTCTTGCAGGCCGAGGAGCTCATTGAGCTCGTCGAAGGAAACCAACAAGTCGGGACGATCCACTACCTTGCCGCTCGCCAGCATCTGCTTCAGCGCGCCCATGGCAAGGTTCATTCCTTGAATGGCCGCGGCCGTCAGCAACCTTGGATAAATCACGACCGCGACACCGAGCTCCTGAAGCTGCGCGGCAGAGAGCAGCGGCGTGGTTGCGCGCTGGCGTATGCCGAACCCCATGTTGACGGCGAGCGGCTTCGCGACGGCGTTCGCCACCGCGCGAATTTCGTCGACCGTCAGCAGGGCATCCGCAAACAGCAGGTCGGCGCCCGCATCCGCATAGAGGTTGAGGCGCTTGATCGCCTCGTCCAGCCCGTGCGTCGCGCGCGCATCGGTGCGCGACATCACCACGAACTCCGGGTCCCTTCGCGCGTCGGCGGCGGCGCGTATCTTGTCGGCTGCCTCCTCCGCCGAGATCACCGCCTTGCCCTTCATGTGTCCGCAGCGCTTCGGCCAAACCTGGTCCTCGATCATGACCCCAGCAACGCCGGCCTGCTCGAAACCGCGCACCGTGAAATGCACGTTGACCGCATTGCCGTAACCGGTATCGGCATCGGCGATGGTCGGCAAATCGAAGCAGCCGACAAGCGCGCGGCAGACGCGCAAATTTTCTTCAAATCCCATGACGCCCACATCGGCCCAGCCCAGGCTGGCCTCGCTGACGCCCGCACCCGTGATGAACCCGGACGAAAACCCGCAACGGGCAACCACGCGGGCGCTGTATCCGTCGAAGATCCCGGGCATGACGAGGATTTCGGGTGCGGCAATTAGCTCGCGAAGCCTATGGCCCTTGCTCTGCATGTGTCTGCCTTTATGTGTTCACTCGCATGGATGATCGACCGTGTGGTCACGGGAATGGCTGACCGCCGGTCGGCGCTCGAAGCTCCGCTGTTGTCGACAAAACGCCTTGCAAGCATTGCCGGCGGGCGAGCATTGCTGGCGCCTTGCGGATCTGCGATCGCTATCGCAACGAGACCGGAAGAAACGCTGCGCTGGACTTCCGCGTTGGAGACCTCCGGCGCACGGACACAGATCGGCTAAAAGACAACGGGGAGGAGGAGACGATTAGCGTTGCCTCGCGCTGCCCGAGTGCCGCATGAGTAAGCCGGCAGCTGCGGATCGCTGTCAACCCCTGTTCCAGGTGCTGAAGGCGAGGGCATGTTCGTCCCTTGTCAATGCCCGGCGGGAGGAGGTACTGGCGCCGCGCACGTCGGTTCCTGCCATGCGTCAGCCGAGGGGAGAGACCGCGCCTCGCTCGCCCTGATGCTTGCCGCGCGGATCGGCGATAGGTTGTATGCGTGATGACGCAGCGGGAGGCGTGATGCGAGATCTGTCCGCCGAGGATATCGAGGCCCTCGCGGTCGGCGCCTGGATCCTGGGCACGGGTGGGGGCGGAAGCCCCTATCACGGGCTCTTGAACGTGCGCCGGCTGTACCGCGAACGGGCGCGTATCGCACTGATCGATCCGCAGGCGCTCAACGACGAGGATCGCGTCGCCGTGGTCTCCAATATGGGTGCGCCGCTCGTAACCCAGGAGCGTTTGGTCGATGCTCGGCTGACAGCGCAGTCGGTCGAGCTGATGCAGGAGTATCTAGGCGTGCGCTTCTGCGCCGTTATGGGAATCGAGATCGGGGGTGGCAACGCCATGCAGCCGCTACTGGCGGCCGCCCAACTTGGCATTCCCGTGGTCGATGCCGACGCCATGGGGCGGGCCTATCCGGAGGCGCAGATGACCACGTTCGCCGTTGGCGATCTCTCCCCCGCGCCCCTGACGTCGATCGATCCACGCGGCAACGCCGTGATCATCGCCCGCGCCGTAAGTTGGACATGGATGGAGCGGATGAGCCGCAAGGTGTGCACGGAATTCGGTTCGATCGCCGCGACCTGCAAGGCGCCGCGCACCGGCGCCGAGGTCAAGAAGTGGGGCATCCACGGCACCACCACTAAAGCGATCGCCATTGGCACTGTGGTGCGCGAAGCGCAACGCCGCCATGAAGATCCGATTGCAGCCATCCTCGCGATCGAACCGGGCAAACTCCTCTACCGCGGCAAGGTTGTCGACGTCGAACGCCGCGCCACCGAAGGCTTCCTGCGCGGCCGCGCCCGCTTCGACGGCGTCGAGGACTGGAAGGGCGCCGCCATGGAGATCAACTTCCAGAACGAGTGGATCGTGGCCTGGCTGGACGGTAAGCCGATCGCCATGTCGCCTGA
>JBPYEF010000043.1:0-13745 GCA_051985875.1 Hyphomicrobiaceae bacterium | reverse complement strand
ACCTGGCGCAGGCCTACCATACGCTAGTGATCGAAGATATCCCACTGCTTGGCGCCTCCCGCAACGTGGCGCGTCGCTTCATCAATTTGATCGACACCCTGTACGACAATCGCGTGTGCCTGATCGCCTCCGCCGCCGCCGAACCGAGCGAGCTGTTCACCGCCCCGGACATGCGCCTGCTGTTTGAGCGTACCGTGTCGCGCCTTATCGAGATGCGCTCGGGCCAATATCTTGCTGGCCGCATGGAGCGGCTGGCGACACCCGCCCCGGCGTGAAGCCACGCCCAACTCGGACGATCGCGAGTTGGGTGGGACGGCCAATCTGCGAACGCGCCCCCAAAACGGTGGAGCGGGGTGCCAGCGCGTGGCCCGCCTGATCTCGATTCCACGCCGTCGCGCTGCTGCGGCGTCGCCGCGACATCCTGCCCACGCACGCGGCAGCCACCGGCCACGTCCGCTTCTCGCCGATGCCTCGCGCCCGCGCGCCGCGTCCGTCCAACGGCAGCTACAAGCGATAGCCTCGGCGGTGCGGTGCCCCTGTCGGCTTGAACGCCAGGGAAATTCGGGCTAACCACACGTGCGGTCATCCCGTTGGCCGGCAGGCAAGCCATCTCGCATGGCAAATGAGGAGCACAGCATGGCGCGCACCAAGATCGCGCTGATCGGCGCTGGCATGATCGGCGGCACGCTTGCCCACCTCGTCGGCCTCAAACAGCTCGGCGACGTTGTGCTGTTCGACATCGTCGAAGGTGTTCCCGAAGGCAAGAGCCTCGACATTGGACAAGCCGGGGCGATCGAAGGCTTCGATGCGAAATTCAAGGCGAGCAACGCCTATGCCGAGATCGACGGCGCCGACGTGGTGATCATTACGGCCGGGGTGCCACGCAAACCCGGCATGAGCCGCGATGATCTGCTCGGGATCAACATCAAGGTGATGGATCAGGTCGGCTCCGGCATCAAGAAGTACGCGCCGAACGCGTTCGTCATCGTCGTCACCAATCCCCTCGATGCTATGGTCTGGACGCTGCAAAAGGCGTGCGGCCTCCCCAAGTATATGGTCGTCGGCATGGCTGGGATCCTCGACACCGGACGCTTCCGCAGCTTTCTTGCGCAGGAGCTGCGCGTGTCGGTCGAGGATGTTACCGCTTTGGTGCTCGGCGGTCATGGCGACGACATGGTGCCGATCGCCCGCTATTCCAGCGTGGCGGGCATCCCCCTGCCGGACCTCGTCAAGATGGGCTGGCTGCAACAGGAGCGACTCGATGCAATCATCGACCGCACGCGCAAGGGTGGCGGCGAGATCGTCAATCTGTTGAAGACCGGGTCAGCCTTCTATGCGCCCGCATCCTCTGCCATTCAGATGGCCGAGAGCTTTATCAGGGACAAGCGGCGCGTGCTCCCATGCGCCGCCCACCTGAACGGCGAGTATGGCGTAAGAGGAATGTACGTCGGCGTACCCGTTGTGATCGGCGCCAAGGGCGTCGAGCGGATCGTCGAAATCGACCTCAACGCCGCGGAGCGGCAAATGTTTGCCAAGTCCGTTGCCTCGGTGCGCGGCTTGATCGACGCCTGCACCAAAATCGCGCCGCACCTTGCCTAAGGGCCGCGCGGCGCGCCCGCGCCATGCCGGCTCTCGACGCAGCCTCGATCCCCATCGGACAGAACGATGAACGTACACGAGTACCAGGCCAAGGAGCTGCTCAGGAGCTACGGCGTCCCAGTGGCGCAAGGGGCACCCGCCTTCAGCCCCGAGCAAGCCGTCGAGGTGGCGCGGTCGTTGCCCGGTCCCGTCTGGGTGGTCAAGGCGCAAATCCACGCGGGTGGCCGCGGCAAAGGGCGATTCAAGGAGCCGGCAGCGGGGGACAAGGGCGGGGTGCGCATTGCCCACAGCATCGCGGAGGTGAAGACCTTCGCCGCTCAGATGCTCGGCAACACTCTCCTGACCGCTCAGACCGGTGCCACCGGTAGAACCGTCAGACGTCTGTTGATCGAAGACGGCTGCGCCATAGCCCGCGAGCTCTATCTCTCGGCGCTGGTCGACCGCAAGACCGCGCGCGTTTCTTTCATCGCCTCGACGGCCGGTGGCATGGACATCGAGCGAGTGGCGCACGACACGCCGGAGAAGATCACCACGCTGGCGATCGATCCGGCGGTCGGCTACTCGGCCTTTCACGGCCGCAGAATTGCCGCGGCGCTCGGCCTGCGCGAAAGCGCGATCGCGGCATGCGTGAAGCTGACCGCCGGGCTCTATCACGCCTTCATCGACAAGGACATGAGTCTGCTCGAAATCAATCCCCTGGTGGTGACCAAGGCAGGCGAACTCCTTTGTCTCGACGCCAAGCTCGACTTCGACGACAATGCCACCTTCCGCCACAAGGACGTGCAAGCCCTGCGCGACATTGCCGAGGAAGATCCGGCCGAGGTCGACGCCTCCAAGCACGATCTCAACTACGTCAAGCTCGACGGCCAGATCGGCTGCATGGTCAACGGCGCCGGCCTCGCGATGGCCACTATGGACATCATCAAGCTCTACGGCATGGAGCCGGCGAACTTCCTCGATGTCGGCGGCGGGGCGAGCAAGGAGAAGGTCGCAGCGGCGTGCAAGATCATCCTCTCCGACCCGAACGTGAAGGGGATACTGATCAATATCTTCGGGGGCATCATGCGCTGCGACATCATCGCCGAGGGCGTGGTGGCGGCCGCAAGCGAGATGGCGATCTCGGTGCCGCTGGTCGTCCGCCTCGAAGGGACCAACGTCGAACTCGGCAAACAGATCTTGTCGCGGTCCGGTCTTTCTATCGTGGCGGCGGACGACCTTGCCGACGCCGCCCAGAAGATTACGCACGCCGTGCGGCAGGTGGCCTGAAGCGAGCACGTGCCGCGCGCGCGGCGTGCGAAAGGATGCCAGGATGCCGCTGCAAGCCGAGGGTTCGGGGTTGTTCGTCAGAACGGGCGCGGCAGCCCCGTCCACAATAGTCGCACGCGCCAGGAACGCCCGCTGATGGCCATTCTCGTCGACAAGAGCACCAAAGTTATCTGTCAAGGCTTTACCGGCAGCCAGGGAAGCTTCCATACCGAGCAGGCGATCGCCTACGGGACGCAGGTCGTCGCCGGGGTAACCCCCGGCAAAGGTGGCAGCCGGCATGCCAACCCGAGGCTGGCCGCGGTGCCGATTTTCGATACCGTAGACGAGGCGAAGCAACGGACCGGCGCAACGGCGACAGCCATCTATGTGCCGCCGGCCTTCGCGGCCGATGCGATCCTTGAGGCCATCGATGCCGGAATGCCGCTGATCGTGTGCATCACCGAGGGCATTCCCGTGCTCGACATGGTCAGGGTCAAGCGCGCGCTCGAGGGCTCGCGCTCGCGCCTGATCGGCCCGAACTGCCCGGGCGTGCTCACGCCCAATGCCTGCAAAATCGGCATCATGCCCGCCAACATCTTCCGACCCGGCCCCGTCGGCATCGTTTCGCGCTCCGGCACCCTCACCTATGAGGCCGTAAAGCAGACGACAGATGTGGGCCTCGGCCAGTCGACCGCCGTCGGCATCGGCGGGGACCCGGTCAAAGGCACCGAGTTCACTACCATTCTCGAGATGTTTCTCGCCGATCCCGTCACCGAGGCGATCATCATGATTGGCGAGATCGGCGGCTCGGCCGAGGAGGACGCGGCCGAGTTCGTCAGGAGCGAGGCCCGCAAGGGCAGAGCCAAACCAATGGCCGGCTTCATCGCCGGGCTGACCGCACCGCCCGGGCGTCGTATGGGCCACGCCGGCGCGATCATCGCCGGCGGCTCCGGCAGGGCCGAGGACAAGGTCGCGGCCATGCGCGCGGCGGGCATCGCCGTGGCCGAAAGTCCCGCCGCGCTCGGCACCACGTTGCAGAAGCTGCTCGCCAAGCGCTGAGCGCCGGCGACGCCGAGCGGCCTGTCGACCCGTGCCGGACGGCGGTTACCCTGCCAAAAAGCGATTCCTGCACTATATGCGACGTGGGTATGCTAGGCGCGTTGCGCCGACCGAACCTTCTGCGAGCCCCCCTGCTTTTGCCGCAACAGCCCCTGTGAGCGCGATGACACGCCACCCCAAGAACGAAGCCTTTGCCCGCACGTCGTTTCTGCAGGGCGCAAACGCCAGCTACATCGAGGAGATGCAGGCACAATACGAGCGCAACCCCGGCTCGGTGAGCGACGAGTGGCGCCACTTCTTCGCCTCCCTTCAGGAGGATCACCCCACCTCTGCTCACCACCCCTCCTGGGCGCGGCCACCCGAGCCGATCGCCGCCGACGGCGAGCTCCTGGCGGCGCTCGGCGGGGACGCCGATGCCGAGCGGCGCGCGATTCGCAGCAAGCTCGAGGCCCGCGCGCAGCGCGCCGGCTTCGATCTCGGCCCGATCGCCTCGGTTCGCGCCACGCAGGACAGCATCCGCGCCCTGATGCTGATCCGCGCCTACCGCGCCATGGGGCACTTTGCTGCCGATCTCGATCCGCTGGGGTTGGCCGAGCGCAAGGTGCACCGGGAATTGAAGCCGGAGACCTATGGCTTCACGGACGCCGACCTCGACCGCCCGATTTTCATCGACAGGGTGCTCGGGCTCGAGATCGCGACCATGCGCGAGATCCTCGCCATTGTGCGCCGCACGTACTGCGGGCAGATCGGCGTAGAGTTCATGCACATCACCTCACCGGCACAAAAATCGTGGCTGCAGAAGCGCATTGAGGGCAAGGACAAGGACATCGTCTTCACTGTCGAGGGCAAAAAGGCGATTCTCAACAAACTGATCGAGGCGGAGCTGTTCGAACAGTTCGCCGACGTCAAGTACACCGGTACCAAGCGCTTCGGCCTCGAAGGTGCCGAGGCCATGGTTCCTGCACTCGAGCAGATCATCAAGCGCGGCGGCCAGCTCGGCATCAAGGAGATCGTCATCGGCATGGCCCACCGCGGGCGCCTCAACGTGCTCGGCAACGTCATGGGCAAGCCGCACCGCGCCATCTTCAACGAGTTCAAGGGAGGGTCGTTCAAGCCCGATGATGTCGAGGGTTCGGGCGACGTCAAATATCACCTGGGCGCATCGTCCGACCGCTCCTTCGACGACAACACCGTGCATCTGTCCCTGACCGCCAATCCGTCGCACCTCGAGATCGTCGACCCCGTGGTGCTCGGCAAGGTGCGCGCGAAGCAGGACCAACACGGATGTAAGCCTGGGGAACGAACGCCGGTGCTGCCGCTGCTGATACACGGCGATGCCGCCTTCGCCGGACAGGGCGTGGTCGCCGAATCCTTCGGACTGTCGGGTTTGAAGGGTCACCGCACCGGTGGCTCAATCCACTTCATCATCAACAACCAGATCGGGTTCACCACCAGCCCGCGCTACTCGCGATCGTCTCCCTACTGCTCGGACGTAGCAAAGATGGTCGAGGCTCCGATCTTTCACGTGAACGGCGACAACCCAGAAGCCGTGGTGCACGTCGCCAAGATTGCCACCGAATTCCGCCAGAAGTTTCAAAAGCCCGTGGTCATCGACATGTTCTGCTATCGCCGCCACGGCCACAACGAGGCGGACGAACCGGCGTTCACGCAGCCGGCAATGTACCGCGCCATCCACTCGCACCCGACGGCGGTGGAAATCTACTCCAAGCGCCTGATCGGCGAGCAGGTGGTCACCGCGCCCGAGGTCGAGCAGCTCAAGGACCGCTTCCGCGCGCACCTCGAAGAGGAGCGCGCTGCAGCCGACGGCTACCGCCCGAACAAGGCGGACTGGCTCGACGGCCGCTGGGCCAACATGGGGTTCGCGCAGGACGACGCGCGGCGCGGCGTAACGGGCGTGCCGCTGGCAACCCTGAGGGAAGTGGGAATCCACCTGACGAGCATCCCGCAGGACTTCCATGCGCACAGGACGATCCAACGCCTGTTGCAGCGGCGGCACGCCATGATCGACAGCGGGTCCGGCATCGACTGGTCGATGGCCGAGCATCTGGCCTTCGGCACGCTGCTGAAAGAAGGCTTCCCCGTCCGCCTGTCCGGTCAGGACAGCGAGCGCGGCACGTTTTCCCAGCGGCATACCGTCCTCATCGACCAGGAGAACGAACGACGCTTCACGCCACTCAAGCACGTGGCATCCGACCAGGCTCGCTTCGAAGTGATCAATTCCATGCTGTCGGAAGAGGCGGTGCTGGCCTTCGAATACGGCTACACGCTCGCCGAGCCCAACGCGCTGACCCTGTGGGAGGCGCAATTCGGCGATTTTGCCAACGGCGCGCAGGTCGTGTTCGACCAGTTCATCTCCTCGGGCGAGCGCAAGTGGCTGCGGATGTCCGGGCTAGTCTGCCTGTTGCCGCACGGCTACGAGGGGCAAGGACCGGATCACTCCTCCGCCCGGCTGGAGCGCTTCTTGCAACTGTGCGCCGAGGACAACTGGCAGGTGGCGAACTGCACGACGCCTGCCAACTACTTCCACATTCTGCGCCGGCAGCTACATCGCAAATTCCGCAAGCCGCTGATCTTGCTCACGCCCAAATCGCTGCTGCGTCACAAGCGGGTCGTCTCCGACCTGACGGCAATGGGACCGGACACGACCTTCCATCGGGTATTGTGGGATGATGCGCAGTCCACGCCGTCTTCTTCCGCCGCGCGGCTCAAGGCGGACGACAAGATACGTCGCCTCGTCGTCTGCTCGGGGAAGGTGTACTACGATCTGTACGAGGCTCGGGAAGCGGCCGGCATCGATGACATCTACTTGATGCGCCTCGAACAGCTCTACCCCTTCCCAGCCCGTGTCCTGATCGCCGAGCTGTCACGCTTTCCCCAAGCAGAAGTGGTATGGGCGCAGGAAGAGCCGAAAAACATGGGCGCCTGGTCGTTCATCGAGCCGAACATCGCATGGGTCTTACAGCACAATTCCGCCAGCCAAACGCGCCCGCGCTACATCGGCCGGCCCGCATCCGCCGCAACGGCAACGGGCATCGCCGCCAAGCACCAACAGGAGCAGCAGGCCGTGATCGCGCAGGCGCTCTCCGCATAAGGAGGCGGTGATCGATGGCTATCGATATCAAGGTGCCGGCACTGGGCGAATCGGTGACCGAGGCGACCGTTGGCCGCTGGTTCAAGCAGACCGGTGACACGGTGACGGCGGATGAACCGCTCGTCGAGCTCGAGACCGACAAGGTGACGGTCGAGGTTCCGGCCCCCGCGGCCGGCACGCTGTCGCAAATCAGTATCGCACAGGGCGCGACGGTCGCGATCGGTGCCGTGCTCGGATCGATCGACGAGAAGCGCGGCGCAGCGGCCGGGCCCGCGCCGGAAGCCGCGGTTGCGCGCCAGGAACCTGCTGCCGCCACACCCGCGCGCCAGGAGCCTGCCGCCGCAGCGCCGCGCGCTCCAGCCGGCGTCCGTCCGACTTCCGGGGCGGCAGACGCTATGCCTCCGACCCCCGCCGCGCGCAAGATCATGGAAGAGAAGGGGCTGACGCGCGGCGATGTTGAAGGCACCGGCCGGCGCGGACAAATCCTCAAGAGCGACGTCGCCGAGCGCGGGAGCAGGCCAGCGACGTACACGGAACCCGTGTCTGCCCCCGTGCCCGTGCCGCAGTTGCGCGCCCCAACCGCCCCCAACGATGCAGTGCGCGAGGAGCGGGTAGCGATGTCGCGCCTGCGCCAGACCATCGCCCGCCGCTTGAAGGAGGCCCAGAACACCGCGGCAATGCTTACCACGTTCAACGACGTGGACATGGGAACGATCATGGCGCTTCGCTCCACCTACAAGGAGCTGTTCGAGAGGCGCCACGGGGTAAAGCTGGGGTTCATGGGGTTCTTTGTGAAGGCGTCGGTTCAGGCGCTGCGCGAAATACCGGCGGTTAATGCCGAAATCGACGCCAACGATATCATTTACAAAAACTACTATCACATCGGCGTCGCGGTGGGGACCGACCGCGGTCTGGTAGTACCGGTTGTGCGCGAAGCCGACCGCATGTCGCTCGCCGAAATCGAGCAAACGATCGCCGATTTTTCCCGTCGTGCGCGCGAGGGACGGTTGAGCATCGAGGAGATGCAGGGCGGCACGTTCACCATCTCCAATGGCGGCGTGTACGGATCCCTGTTGTCCACACCCATTCTCAACGCCCCTCAGTCGGGTGTGCTCGGCATGCATCGCATCGAGGAACGGCCGGTGGTGCGCGGCGGGCAGGTCGTAATCCGACCGATGATGAATTTGGCGCTCAGCTACGACCATCGCATTGTCGACGGCAAGGACGCCGTGCACTTCCTCGTGCGCATCAAGGAATGTCTAGAGGATCCGCAGCGCTTCGTGCTGGAGCTATAGATGGCGCGATATGACCTGATCGTCATCGGCACGGGGCCGGGCGGTTACGTCTGCGCCATTCGCGCCGCGCAGCTCGGTTTCAAGGTGGCCGTTGTCGAGAAGCGCGCGACCTTTGGCGGCACGTGCCTGAACATCGGCTGCATACCCTCCAAGGCACTGCTCTACGCATCGGAAGCCTTCGAACAGGCCGGCCATTCATTCGCGACGATGGGGATTGAGGTGACGCCCACGCTGAACCTCGAGCGGATGCTGGCGTTCAAGGATCGAGCGGTCAAGGGCAACGTTGACGGCGTCGCCTACCTACTGAAGAAGAACGCGATCAGCACATACCACGGGGTTGCTACCATTCTCGGCCCGGGCAAGGTCGGCGTTACCCTGAGCAGCGGCGACAAGCAGCGCCTCGACTGCAATAGCATTGTCATTGCCACGGGTTCCGACGTAGCGCAGCTGGATGGCATCGCCATCGACGAGCACACCATCCTGTCCTCCACGGGCGCGTTGTCGCTGCACAAACCGCCGAAGCGCCTGCTGGTGATCGGCGCGGGCGTGATCGGTCTCGAGCTAGGCTCGGTGTGGCGCCGCTTGGGATCGGAGGTGCTCGTCGTCGAGTTTCAGAACCGCATCCTGCCCGGCATCGACGCCGAGACCGCAAGGATGATGCAGCGCATCCTGATGAAGCAGGGAATGAGCTTCAAGCTCGCGAGCAAGGTCACGGGAATCGTCAACAGCGGCTCGACGCAAAAGGTCGCAGTCGCACCTGCAGAAGGCGGTACGCAGACGCAGATCGATGCCGACGCGGTGCTGGTCGCCATCGGCCGCGTTCCGTATACCGACGGGCTTGGGCTGCACTCCGCGGGCGTCGCAGTCGACGAGGCACGGCGCGTGCTCGTCGACGCGCATTATCAAACCTCCGTCCCCGGCATCTATGCCATCGGCGACGCCATCGCCGGGCCGATGTTGGCGCACAAGGCCGAAGACGAGGGCGTTGCGGTCGCCGAGATTCTCGCCGGTCAGGCCGGCCACGTGAACTACGCTGTGATCCCAAACGTCGTCTACACCTTTCCCGAACTCGCCACGGTCGGTCAGTCCGAGGAAGAGCTAAAGGCCGCCGGGATTGCCTACAAGGCCGGCAAGTTTCCGTTCACCGCCAACGCGCGTGCCAAGGCCAACAACAGTACCGATGGGTACGTCAAAGTGCTGGCGCACGCCACGACCGATCGCATACTCGGTGTGCATATCATCGCCGCGCAGGCGAGCGAAATGATCGCGGAAGCGGCCGTGATCATGGAGTTCGGCGGTGCTGCCGAGGATCTGGCGCGCATCTGTCACGCGCATCCGACCCTGACCGAAGCGGTGAAGGAGGCTGCGTTGGCCGTCGACAAGCGCGCATTGCAGATGTGAAGCATGCGCGCACGTGTGCCGGCTGCAGGTATTCCTCTCGCAAGCTTCGCCTTGGCCCTGAGCATCCCCGGTCGCCGCTCGCCGATCGGCATGTATGCCATCGGGGCACTTGACATCCTCGCCGATGAGGACAAGATTTCTGGTGACGCTCGTCGCTCTGCTGAGTTGCGTGCGGTTTTCAGTGTCGCATTTGCGAACGCTGCGCACGCCTCCCGACAGTCTCGTGCGACGAGGTCGCGCGGAACAACAGCGAGAGGAGGAGCCATGACGCCACCGGGCAGTCACCTCGGCCCTCGTGCGATTGCGAGGGCATGGTTTGGCTGATCGGGCTCGAGCCGAGCCACGGCGTTGGCCGGACTGCGTAGACAAATTGCAAATCTTCAACGAGGTTGACAACCTCGTGCATTGAGCCCGGCGTGACTGGGCATACATCGAAACGATATGGGGCCCCGCTTAACGACCAGCGTTGCGGGGCTTTCCCTTTGCCGACTGCGAAGCGCGAGGAAAGCCAAACGCGGAACGTGGCTACACTTTTTTCCGGGCTACCGCTCGGGCATCAGGCCAATTTCCCGTAGGTATCTGGCAACTCCCGGGTGGAGCAGCGCGGAATTTGTCGCCTGTGCCGTGTTCACCGCCGTCGTCTCGCGTGCCTGAGCCAGGCGTTGGCCAAGCGCCGCTTCACCCCGGTGCAGTGCGCGGGCAAGCCGGTAGGCGACGTCCTCAGGCAGCGTGGGCCGCGCCAAGATGAAACTCCAGGAACCGACGGAATAAATGGGCTCCGACTGCCCGGAAAACGATCCGGCCGGGACGGTCAGTCGCTGCAGGAATGGATGCTTGGCAAGAATGCGGGCGATGCCAGCGGCGTCGGGCGCAATGAAGCGGGCGCCGACCGGGCTGTTGGCGACGGCGGTGAAGCCGGGCCAGCCCACGCCGCCACCCCACAACGCCGCAGCCTTGCCGTCGAGGACGAGGCGCGGGCCGTCGCCCGCGGCGTCGAGCAGGATGGGGACGAAATCGCGGTCACGATCGAACCCCAGTCCGTCGAGGACATAGCCGGCAAGAAGCACCAAGCCCGAGCCCCTGGCGCCGAGGACGATCGGCTTGCCCCGCAGATCCTCGATCGTGTGGTACGGCGCGTCGGCGCGGGTGACGAACATTCCGGCGGTTGCATACATGGCAAACAGTACGCGCAGCGCGCGCGGCTGTCCCTCGGCACCGTGCAGCGCCGCCAGTGCCGCCTCGCCCTGCACGAGGGCGATGTCGAGCCGCTCCGCTTGCAGCAGCGGAATGTTCTCTGCGCTACCCTTGGTGTTCTGGGTGACCACCTCAAGCGTGCCATCCATCTCGTTGACGGTGTCGGCAACCGCCGCCCCGTAGAGGGGAAAGCCACCGCCGGGAGTCGCCGTGCCGAGCAGCACGCGCGTTCTCTCGCCCGAACGCGGTGCACTGCCGACCGGCAACACGGCGGCAAGGAACGGGAGGCTCGACAGCAGCAGCACTGAGATCCAACTCCGCCTTAGGGCATTTTGCCCGATTGCTAGCATGGGTGCGGCACCCGACGCATCCCGACGGAAAACGCCGCCGGCCAACGGCGCGCGGGGATGTCGCGTCGCTGTCGCCGCCGTCGCGACGCGGTGACACCGTCCGTCATTCCGCAGCCGCCCGCGGCGCATAGCCAAGCCGACGATTGAGCTTCTCCAGCAGATCGACAGCGGCATGGGGGATGTTGGTTCCCGGCCCGAATACGGCCGTGGCTCCGGCCTTGAACAAGGCGTCGTAGTCGGCGGGTGGTATGACGCCTCCGACGACAATCATGATGTCGCCGCGCCGCTGCCGTTGCAGCTCAAGGATGAGCTCAGGCACGAGCGTCAGATGCCCGGCGGCGAGCGAGGAGACGCCGATGATATGCACGTCGTTCTCGACCGCCTGCCGTGCTGCCTCCTCGGGGGTCGCAAACAGCGGTCCGATGTCCACGTCAAAGCCGAGATCGGCGAATGCCGAAGCGATCACCTTCTGCCCACGGTCGTGGCCGTCCTGCCCCATTTTGGCGACCAGAATGCGTGGCCTGCGACCATCGTTGGCGAGGAACGCCTCGCACATGCGCCGAACGCGCTCGACGTCTTGAGTCATGGCTCCAGCCTCCGCCCGATATACGCCGGACACGGCCCTAACCTCGGCCTGGTGCCGGCCCCACACCGTCTCGAGGGCATCAGAGATCTCGCCCACCGTGGCCTTGGCCCGCGCCGCCGTCACTGCCCTCTCGAGCAGGTTGCCCCGGCCCGTGCGTGCTGCATCGGTGAGGGCGGCGAGCGCGGCCGCTACCGCCGCGGGATCTCGCTCGGCCCGCAACCGCTGCAGCTTGGCGATCTGGCTCTCGCGCACCTCGTTGTTGTCGACCCGCAGCACCTCGATGCGCGGCGTCTCGCGCACGCAAAACCGGTTGACGCCGACGATCGTCTGGGCACCTGAATCAATGCGCGCCTGGGTGCGCGCGGCCGCGGCTTCGATGCGCATCTTGGGGACGCCGGCGGCTATCGCCTTGGCCATCCCGCCGAGCGCTTCCACCTCGGCTATGTGCGCCTCGGCCCGCCGCGCCAGCTCGTAGGTCAGGCGCTCGACGTAGTGGCTGCCACCCCATGGATCGATCACCCGGCAGGTCCCGCTCTCCTGCTGCAGCAGCAGCTGGGTATTGCGGGCAATGCGTGCCGAGAAGTCTGTCGGCAGCGCGATCGCCTCATCGAGGGCGTTGGTGTGCAGCGATTGCGTACCCCCGTGCGTTGCCGCGAGTGCCTCGATGCACGTGCGCGTAACGTTATTGAACACATCCTGGGCGGTGAGACTCCAGCCGCTGGTCTGGCAGTGCGTGCGCAGGGCCAGGGATCTTGCGTCGCGCGGGGCAAAGGCGGTTTTGAGGAGCTTCGCCCACAGCACGCGGGCGGCACGCATCTTGGCGATTTCCATGAAGTAGTTCATGCCCACCGCCCAGAAGAAGGACAGGCGCGGCGCGAAGGCATCGACATCGAGGCCCGCCGCCACACCGGCGCGGACGTATTCGATGCCGTCGGCGAGCGTATACGCAAGCTCCAGATCCGCCGTCGCCCCCGCCTCCTGCATGTGGTAGCCGGATATGGAGATGGAATTGAACTTCGGCATTTTCGCGCTCGCGAAGGCGAAGATGTCGGGGATGATGCGCATCGACGGTTCGGGCGGATAGATGTAGGTGTTGCGCACCATGAATTCTTTTAAGATGTCGTTCTGGATCGTGCCGGCGAGGGCGTGCATCGGCACGCCCTGTTCCTCGCCGGCGACGATGAACAGCGCCAACACCGGCAGAACGGCGCCATTCATGGTCATCGACACGGTCATCTCGGCAAGCGGGATGTGCGCAAACAGCGTGCGCATGTCGAGAATCGAATCGATGGCTACCCCGGCCATGCCGACGTCGCCGCGAACGCGCGGGTGGTCGCTGTCATAGCCGCGATGCGTCGCAAGATCGAAGGCCACCGAGAGGCCTTTCTGCCCGGCGGCGATGTTGCGTCGATAAAAGGCGTTGGATTCCTCGGCCGTCGAGTACCCGGCATATTGGCGGATCGTCCAGGGTCGCGTGACGTACATCGTCGGATACGGGCCGCGCAGGTAGGGCGCGATGCCCGGATAGCCGTCGATAAAGTCGAGCTTGGCCGTGTCGCCTGCGCTGTACTGCGCCTTGACCGCGATGCCCTCGGGCGTGTGCCAAACGCTGGCGCCAGCCTCGGGCTGCCGCTGCGCTGCTGGCCGGCCCGCGTGCAGAGCAACCTTGGTGAAATCCGCAATCGCGCTCATCTCGGTACCTCGGCGTAACACCGCGGATTCTAGTGATTTGCCCCGGCTAGCGCCAGCCTCTAGCGCCAGCGTCCCTTCAGGGGGCGGCGATCGTTGCGTGCGGCGAGGGCACAGGTGAGGCCCCGCGCATGGCGTTCCCGCTCCGGCCGTGCGAGGCGCAGAGGGCGCGCTAGCCGCCTCCAGCGACCGCCGGCAACAGCCCGCAAGGCAAT
>JBPYEF010000042.1:0-8683 GCA_051985875.1 Hyphomicrobiaceae bacterium | reverse complement strand
CGGCCTGCGCCGAGCGGCACGAGCGCCAACTCGATCGCATCATCGGCAGACGCGAGCGCGGACGCTTTCTTGCGACCTTGCGCCGGGTGATGGCCGAGCTTCCATGAGGGCATTACTCCGCTGTCGGCGCCGTGGCGCAGGCGCTGCCCTGCCGCAAACGGGCTACCGCGCGCGAGCGGCATCGCCCGCGCGCACCGCGGCCGCTCCCTTGGTCGCACCCTTGCTCGCACTGAGCAGCCGCCGGACGCGGCGCTAGGAGGCCTGCGCATGCCCGAGGTGTCCTTCCAGCGCGAAATCGAAAGTTTGCGTCTCGGCGCCGGCGCCACGTTCCACGGCATCGGCATCATGGCCGTGACCAAGGCGCTATTGCAGTCCGGCGTCGCCTATGTCGGCGGCTATCAGGGCGCACCGGTCAGCCACCTGCTGGACGTGTTGGTGCAAAGCGAGGGCTTGCTGCGTGAGCTCGGCGTGCGTTTGCAGACGAGCAGCAATGAGGCGGCCGCCGCCGCGATGCTCGCTGCCTCGATCAACTACCCCGTGCGCGGCGCCGTGACCTGGAAGTCGATCGTCGGCACCAATATCGCCGCCGACGCGCTATCGAACCTCGCCTCGGCCGGCGTCCAAGGCGGCGCCATGATCATCGTCGGGGAGGACTATGGCGAAGGGGCGAGCGTGATCCAGGAGCGCACGCACGCCGTCGCCGTCAAGTCGCAGCTGTGGCTGCTGGATCCGCGTCCCGATCTCGCCCGCCTGGTGCACGCGGTGGAGCAGGGCTTCGCCCTGTCGGAGGCCTCGCATACCCCAGTGATGCTCGGCTTGCGCATCCGCGCCTGCCACATGTTCGGCTCCTTCCTCGCCAAGGACAACGTTGCCGCGCCAGCCGCGCACACGCGGCTGCCACCGGCAGCATTTTGCTACGACCGGCTGAGCCACCCTCCGGCGACGTTTCGCCAGGAGGCCGACAAGGTCGCGCGCCGGCTGCCACGGGCGCAGCGCTTCATCGCGCAGAACCGGCTGAACGAGGCGATGGGACCGGCCGCGGGCGATCTTGGCATCATCGTTCCGGGCGGACTGTTCAACGTGCTCAACGGGCGGCTGGCGCTCGCTGGGCTGAGCGATGGGGAGGGCCGCATCGCCCTGCCGACCCTGGTGCTCAACGTCGTGCACCCGATCGTGCCGGAGGAGATCGTTGCCTTCTGCGCGGCCCGCAAGGCGGTACTGATCCTCGAGGAGGGCAACCCCGACTTCCTCGAGCAGGCCATCGGCCAGGTTCTGCGCAAGGCGGATGTGGCAACGCGCATCTACGGCAAGGGGCTGTTGCCGATGGCCGGGGAATACACCCCACTCGTCGTCGGCAAGGGTCTCGCCGCGTTCTGCCAGGCGCACGATCTCCCCGTGCCGGCGCTCGATGCCTGGATCGGCCGCGTCGAAGCGCAGCAGCGCGCGGTTGCAGCGGCGCTCGCGGCGCCCTTGCCCGCCCGCCCGCCGACCTTCTGCACCGGCTGTCCGGAGCGGCCGGTGTTCGCGGCCATGAAGCTGCTGCAGCAGGAGATCGGCCCGGTGCACGTCGCGGCCGACATCGGCTGCCATTCGTTTGCGACCTTTCCTCCATTCAGCCAGGGCAACTCGATCCTCGGCTACGGCATGTCGCTGGCCTCGGCGGCGGCGGTATCGGGTGCCCAGGCCGGACGGCCGGTCAGCGTCATGGGCGATGGCGGGCTGTGGCACAACGGACTGATCACCGGCGTCTCCGGCGCGGTGTTCAACCGCGACGATTCGGTGCTGATCGTCATGAACAACGGCTATGCCAGCGCCACCGGCCAACAGGACATCCCCTCGAGCAGGATCGAAAGCGAAGGGCGTGGCAAGGGGCTCGATATCGCCGCGGCGTTGCAGAGCCTCGGCGTCGCCTGGATCCGGCGCGTGCGCACCTACGGCGTAGCGCAGGTCGCCCGGCTTCTCGCCGAGGCGTTGCACAGCAAGCAGCGGGGTTTGAAGGTGATCATCGCCGATGGCGAATGCCAGCTCGCACGCCAGCGGCGCCTGCGCCCAAAGACCGCGCAATTGCTGCGCGCCGGCAAGCGCCTGGTGCGCACGCGGTTCTGGATCGATCCGGAGGTGTGCACCGGCGACCACTCGTGCATCCGCCTCTCCGGCTGCCCGTCGTTGACCGTCAAGCCGAGCACCGATCCGCTGCGCCTCGATCCGGTCGCCCACGTCAGCAGCGAATGCGTCGGCTGCGGACTGTGCGGCGAGGTCGCGCACGCCGCGCGCTTGTGCCCTTCGTTCGCGCAAATCGACGTCATCCACAATCCAAACCTCTGGGATCGGCTGCTCAGGGGGATTTCTCGGGCGCTGATCGCTGCCTGCGGCGGCGGACGCGCGGCGCCCCCGCAGGTACAGCCCGCGGAGTGAGCCGTGCAACCCAACGCGGGCGACCGAGGGCGCATCAGCATTCTCATCGCCGCGCTCGGCGGCGAAGGCGGCGGCGTTCTCACCAGCTGGCTGCACCGGGCGGCAATCGCCAGCGGCCACCTGGTGCACAGCACCTATATCCCCGGTGTCGCGCAGCGCACCGGGGCGACCACCTACTACCTCGAGGTGCTGGCGGATGCCGCTGCTCGGCCGCCCGACCAGCGCCCGGTCCTTGCACTCAACGCCGCGCCCGGCGAGGTCGACGTGGTGGTTGCCAGCGAGTTGCTCGAGGCGGTGCGCGCGATCGAGGCGGGAATGGTCACGCCGGATCGCACGCTGTTGATCGCCTCGAGCTCCCGCACCTTCACCATGCAGGAGAAGACCGCCATGGGTGATGGGCGGCTCGACGCCCAGCACCTGCGCGAACTCGTCGACCGCTTTTCGCGCGCGGCGCTGGTCGCCGATTTCGGCGCGGTCGCCGCGCGCGCCCATGCGCCGTTGAGCGCGGTTCTGCTCGGCGCGATTGCCGCCTCGGGGGCGCTGCCGATCACTGTCGCCACACTGCGCGCCGCGATCGGCGAGGAGGGCAAGGCGGTTGCGGGCAATCTCGCCGGTTTTGCCGCGGGGCTGGCGGCGGCGCAGGCTGCGGCGCGTGCCGGCGAACCGGTGGCCACCGCCGAGCCGGGGACGCCGCTTGAAGAACGCTACCGCCCGCAGGATTTTCCGCTCGCGGCGCGCGCCGTGCTCGCGGAGGGTGTGCGCCGTCTCGTCGACTATCAGGACGCGGCCTATGCCGAGCTGTACCTGGCGCGTGTACGCGCCCGTGCCGGCCGTCCCGGCGCCGAGGCGGCGTTCGTGCGCGAGCTCGCCCGTCAGCTGGCGCTGCGCATGAGCGTTGAGGATGTGATCCGCGTCGCCGAACTCAAGCTGCGCCAGGCGCGGCTGCAGCGCGTCACCGCTGCGGCGCAAGCCACCGCCGCGGATATCATCGACATCAGCGAATACATGCGCCCTGGGGTGGAGGAGCTGTGCGGACTGCTGCCGCCCCGCATCGGGCGCTGGGCACTGCGCCACGTGCGCGGCGACCGCGCCTGGCCGATGAAGCTGCGCAGCACGCGCTTTTCGGGGTTCGTGCGCTTGCGCCTGATCGCCGCGCTTCGCCGCTTCCGCAGGGGAACGCTGCGCTTTGCCGAGGAGGAGGCGTGGATCGCGCGCTGGCTCGACCTCGTCGACCGCACCTTCGCGGTGTGCCCGGAGGCCGCATCCGAGGTGGTCGCCACGGCGGCGTTGGTGCGCGGGTATTCCGATACCTACCGGCGTGGCCTCGCCAATTGGCACAGCATCATGACGGAAGTGGTGGAGCCGATGCTCGAAGGCGCGCTGCCGCGCGCGCAGTTCGCGGCAGCGGTGCTGCAGGCGCGCATCGCCGCCAACAAGGATCCCGCGGGTGCGGCGCTGCGCGCAACCATCGCTGCGATTGGCCGCCTCGCGTCCGACGCGGCGGCGGCACAAGGGGCGCAAGCGGACGGGGATGCGTCCGCGGCGCACTGAGGCTGCGCGCGCGCCTAGCACGGCGCAAGGCGGCATTGCGCATCGCCGCTCGCGGGCTGCCGTTGACCGAAGGCTGCTGCGGAGGAGGTTGCACATGCAGATAAGCGAGCAGATTGTCGATCCGGCGCACCGCGAGCAGGAAATCTGGCGCCCGGGGGTGCTGACGCGCATGCGCGTCTCGGCGGTCACCGGCGCATGCCAGCTGTGCCTGTTCGAGCAATGGTGCGAGCCGGGCAGGGGAGCGCCTACCCACCTGCACGCGGTCGAAGAGGTGTTGACCGTTCTCGACGGCGAGGCGGAAATCTGGCTCGACGATGCGCGGGGCGTGCTGAGCAGCGGGCAGTCGCTGATCGTTCCCGCCGGGCGAAAGCACGGCTTCCGCAATATCGGCACCGGCACGCTGCACGTGCAGGCGACGCTGGCGGCACCGATCTTCGAGGCCGCTTTCGACGATGCGCGCGAGGTGTCGCGGCGCTGGCTGCCCGCGCGCGCGCCGATGCCGGCGACGGCTGCCGGACCGCAAGCCCGCTAGAGAAAGCTATAGGGATCGATGTCCACGGTGAGGCGCAGATCCGCCGGCGGTTTCGGCAGGGCATCGAGCCAGGCCCGGACGTAGCCTTGCACGTCGAGCTCGCGCGGCGCCTTGACCAGCAGCCGCCAGCGATGGCGGCCGCGCACGACGGCGAGTGGCGCCTCGGCCGGCCCGAGCACCTCGATGCGTTGCGCCGCCGGCGCGCGCCGGGCGATGTCGCGCGCCGAAACTTCGGCCAGCTGCTTGTCGCGCGCCGACACGATCAGCGATACCAGGCGTCCGAAGGGCGGCAGCAGCGCCAGCTGCCGCTGGCGGATTTCGCGCTCGAGAAAGGCAGCGCGATCGCCGGTGATGATCGCCTGCATCACCGGGTGTTCGGGCATGTACGTCTGCACCAGGCCGCGGCCGACGGTGAGGGCACGCCCGGCGCGCCCGGTCACCTGGTGCAGCAGCTGGAAGGTGCGTTCGCCGGCGCGGGGGTCGGCCTGGCCGAGGCCGAGATCGCCATCGACCACGCCGACCATGGCAAGTTGCGGGAAGTGATGGCCCTTGGCCACCATTTGCGTGCCGATGATGATGTCGCTGTGCCCCTGCTCGATGTCCTTGATCAGCCGCCGCATGTCCAGCAGCGAAGGTACGAGGTCGGAGGACAACAGCGCCAGGCGCGCCTGCGCGAAGCGCTGCGCCACCTCTTCGGCGATGCGCTCGACTCCCGGGCCGCAGGCGACGAGCGCCTCCGGCGCCGCACACTTGGGGCATTTCTCGGGGATGCGCAGGGAGAAGCCGCAGTGGTGGCAGTTGAGCCGTCCCCGGTAGCGGTGCTCGACCAGCCAGGCCGTGCATTGCGGGCACTCGATGCGATGACCGCAGCTGCGGCAGAGGGTCAGCGGCGCATACCCGCGGCGGTTGAGGTAGAGCAGCACCTGCTGGCCGCGGGCGAGCGTTTCGCCGATGGCCTCTACCAGCGGCGGCGACAGCCAACAGCCGCGCTCGGGAGGCTGCTGGCGCAGGTCGATGCTCGTCACCTGCGGCAGCTCTGCGCCAGAGTAGCGGGCGGGCAGCTCGAGGTGGCGGTAGCGGCCCTGGCGCGCATTGACGTGGCTCTCGATCGACGGCGTCGCCGATGCGAGGATTACCGGAAAATCGCCGAGCTTGGCGCGCACGACCGCCATGTCGCGGGCCTGATAGTGCACGCGTTCTTCCTGCTTGAAGCCGCTGTCGTGCTCCTCGTCGACGACGATCAGCCCGAGCTCCCGGTAGGGCAGGAACAGAGCCGAGCGGGCGCCGACCACAACGCGCGCCTCGCCGCTGCTTGCGGCGCGCCATGCGCGCGCGCGCTCGGCGGCGGACAGGGCCGAATGCCACTCCACCGGCTGGCACCCGAAACGCTCGACAAAGCGGTCCATGAATTGGCTCGTCAGGGCGATCTCGGGCAGCATGATCAGCGCCTGGCGGCCGCGCCGCAGGGTGTCCGCCACCGCCTCGAAATACACCTGCGTCTTGCCCGACCCGGTGACGCCGTCGAGCAAGGTTACGGAGAACGCACCGTCGGCGGCGGCGCGCATGGCGTGGGCTGCGCGCTCCTGGGCGTCGGAAAAGACCGTCGCGGCGTGCTCGGGGTTCGGCACGGCAAAGCGACGCTCGGGGATCGCCACCTCGACCAGCGCCCCCGCCTCGACCAAACCGTCGATCACCGACAGGGAGCATCGGGCCTGCGCGGCGAGCGCGCCCTTGGCACGGATCAGCCCGTCGCCGGCCACCTCGAGCGCGCGCGTGCGCGGCGCCGTCATGCGCACGGGCAACGGTGCGCTGACATTGCGCTGCACGCCGAAGCGGGGCTGCATCTGCTCGAAGAGCACGGCCGGCGGCATCATCATGCGCGCGACCATGCCGAGCGGCGACAGGGTGTAGCGCGCAACCCACTCGGCAAAGCGCAACGAGAGCGGCGGCAGCGGGGCCACGTCCGCCAGCACACCCGAGACGCATTTGAGTTTGCCGTCCCGGGGCGGCTTGGCGGCGTCACAGGCGGCATCCCATACGATGCCGATGCGCGCCTGCGGCCCGAAGGATACCAGCACGAACGCGCCGGGGGGCGCGGTCATGCCCTCGCGCAGGGCGTAGTCGTAAGTCTGATTGAGCGCGACCGGCAGCAGCACGGGCACCCGGGTGCCGGCCTGGCTGCAGGCATCGAGGCTGGCAAGAAGATCGTGCAAGGTCGGGACCCGCGGCAAACCGATTCGCGCTTCGTTGCGCTCATCTAGGGGCTGCTCGCGGCAAACGCATGGCCGCGTTCGACCCCGTGACGCACCCACGCACCCATGACGCACCGGGGTTGTCTCGGCTGACCGGGGGGTGCGGTGGCCGACCGCGATCAGGGTCGCCCCGTCGCGGCGCACGGGGCGAGGAGCGGCTTGGCGGCCGGCGCGCCGGCCTTGGCGGCCGCGGCCAGCAGCGCGGCCTTCAGCGCGCTGCCGCGGTAGGTGGCGATCAGTTCGGGCCAGCAGCCGGCGACGGCGTCGGCGGCTCGCACCGCCGCCAGCGATGTGTTCTGCGCGGCGGTTGGCACGCCGATCCCATCGGCCGGTGCGGCCAGCACGGCATCGACGCTGCGGCCGGCGTTGGGCGCGCGCTCGCCGGCCGCTTCCGCCGCGCGCGGCAGCGACACGACGAGGACGTTGCCGAGCGCGAATGCCGCCGGCCACACCGGATCGACATCGAGGTTCTTGTCCTCGTCGCCGGCGGCGACGAGGAACAGCAGATCGGAAAAGCGCTGCGCCGCGCGGTGGAACGGCTCCCATTCCGCTTGCGTCGCGCTCCACATCGGCACGGCGACGATGCGGGCAGGTGTCTCGCCCAGGAAGGCCACGGCCAGCGCCAGCGAGGCGGGCTCCGCCGGGCTGATGCGCACGGGAATGAGCCGCCGGCCGCGTGCGCCGATGGCGCGTGCCAGCAGCGTACCATCCCCACCCCAGTTCAGCCCCCACCGCACCGGCGCCGGCCCGCGCGGCGCCAGCGGCCGGTTGTCGCCGTCGACCGCGTCCCAGCCGATCAGCTCACCCTCGCCGTCCCGGGCCAGCCGTGCAGCGATGTCGGGCTGCGTGTAGTCGATGCCGGTGCTGATCAGCGCGATGGCGATGCCACCGGGATCGCGGCCCGGCGGCAGCGGGGGTTTGCGCGGCTCCGCGGCGGCGGCGCGCGACAGGGCGAGGAGGGCGAGTGCGCAGCGGCAGACCGCGGCCAGCATCGCTCAGTTCCGCGGCAGCGGCAGCCGCAGCGCGGCGGCGATGAATGCGGCGATGGCTTCGATGTCGTCGAGCGCAAAGCTCGGCACGGCGGCGTCATCGACCGCATGATCGGCGGCGATGGCAATGACGTTTGGATCCGTCGCCGCCAGCGCGCGCCGGTCGCGGGCGGCCAGCCGCCGCACCTCGATCTTCGGGATCGGTGCCGCCTTGTAGCCCTCGACGATGATCAGGTCGCAGGGCGCAAGCTGCGCCAGCACCGCCGGCAGGGGCGGCTCCGGGGCGCCACCGAGCTCGCGCACGATGGCCACGCGGCGCGCCGAGACGATGGCGACCTGCGCGGCGCCGGCGCGGCGATGACGGGCGCTGTCGGTCTGTTGATCGTCGAT
Organism: Hyphomicrobiaceae bacterium; assembly: GCA_051985875.1. Lineage (GTDB taxonomy): Bacteria > Pseudomonadota > Alphaproteobacteria > Rhizobiales > Hyphomicrobiaceae > AWTP1-13. The sequence goes on along the minus strand of JBPYEF010000042.1, from coordinate 554 downwards.
CTGGAAGGCGTGGTGGGCGTGCTTGACGCTCGCGACCTTGAGACCGCGGCGCGAGAACTCGGCGATCAGGCGAACGGCGAGCGTGGTCTTGCCGGAGGCCTTCCAGCCGGCAATGCCGATCACCGGCGCGGGCGTGCTCATCGCCCGCCCCGCGCGAGCATCGCCCTCAGTTGGTCCAGCTCGGCAGGCGTGTTGGCGTTGAAGAATGGGTCGATGGCAAGGCCGCACAGCTGCACGGGCGCAAAGGGGACGCAAACCATGCCGTGGCGACGCGTGAAATCGAGCACCTTGCGCACGCCCGCGCGCAGCCCCGCCTCGAGGTCGTCTGCCAGATCTACCGGCCACAGGCCGATTACCGGGTGCAGCGCGCCATACGATTGCGCCAGCGCGATCCTGCCGCCGCCGTGGCGCAGCGCCTCGTGCAACCGCTCGGCGAGATCGCGCGGCAACAACGGGGCGTCGCCCGCGACGGTGACGATGAAGCGTGCATTGGCTGCGTGCGCCGCGGCCCAGCGCATGCCCGCGAGAACGCCGGCGAGCGGCCCGGCGAAGCC
>JBPYEF010000041.1:0-2393 GCA_051985875.1 Hyphomicrobiaceae bacterium | reverse complement strand
AGTTCCTCGCCGAGCTGCTCGACCCGACGACCGTCGCCCCGCAGATGCCGGCGGCCGACTATGCCGATTTCTACCGCAGCGTCGGCGGCGAGGTTATGGTTAAGGAGGAGGCAAGCGTCCATCCCCACATCCACGTTCTCGAGCCCTACGCGGCGCGGCTGCAGCAATTCGACGTCGTCGTCCTCGGCTCGCTCAACGAGGGGGATTGGCCCGCGGCCGCCGACGCCGGTCCCTGGCTCAGCCGGCCGATGCGCCAGGCGCTCGGCTTGCCGGCCCCGGAAGAGCGCATTGGCGATAGCGCGCACATCTTCGCCTCCCTGTTCGGCGCCGAGCGCGTCTACCTGACGCGCGCCGTAAAGCGCGACGGGGTGCCGATGGTGCCCTCGCGTTGGCTGCTGCGCATGGAGGCGCTGCTCGGCGGGGCGCCGGCCGCTGCCGAGCCCCCCTATCTTGCCTGGGCCGCGGCGCGCAACCGCCTGACCGCCCCTCCCGGTGCGGCGCAACCGCCACGACCGCGGCCTCCGATCTCCCTGCGTCCGCGCCGGCTGAGCGTCACAGCGGTCGAGGCGTGGATCGCCAATCCGTATGCGCTGTACGCGCGCCGCATCCTCGGCCTCGAGCCGCTGCCGCGGCTTGGCCGCCGCCCGGACGCGCTGCTGCGCGGGGAAATCGTGCACGCAGCGCTTTCCTCCTTTGCCAAGCGCTTCCCGGAGAGGTTGCCGAGCGATCCGCAACGCGAGCTCATCGCCTGTGCCGAGGCCGCCCTCAACGAACTGACCGGCTCGCCCCGAGTCGCCGCGTTTTGGGCGCCGCGGTTTGCACGCTTTGCCGCCTGGTTCGCCGCGACCGAACCCGGGCGCCGCACCGGCGTGGCGCTGACGCTCGTGGAAATCGCGGGTGAGCGCACGTTCCCGGCACCGGCAGGCCCCTTCACGCTGACGGCGCGCGCCGACCGCATCGACCTCGCCGCGGACGGTGTGGCCATCACCGACTACAAGACCGGCGCCAACGTCAAGGAGCGCGTCACGCGCGCCCTTGCCGGTCTCGAGCCGCAGCTGGCGCTGGAAGCGGCGATTGCGGCAGCCGGCGGTTTTCCCGGCGTCGTCGGCAGCATCGCCGCGTTGCGCTATATCGCGACCCCGGGCGGCGAGCCGCCGGGGGTTGAGTGCGCGCTCGGCGGCACGGCGGGCGACCTCGGCGGGCTCGCGCGCGAGGCCGAAGCCGGCCTGCTGCGTCTCATCGCCGCCTTCGATGCGCCGAGCACGCCATACACCGCACTGCGCCGGCCGCGCTTTGCCTATCGCTTCGACGCCTACGCGCATCTCGCCCGCGTCGCCGAGTGGTCGCTCGATGCCGCCGAGGAGTGGTGAGATGAACTTCGCCCGTCAACCGCACGGCGCGCGGCGCGATACCGAACGCTACCAGTTCGAGGCGGCCGATCCTGCGGCCTCGGCCTGGGTCAGTGCCAATGCCGGCACCGGCAAGACACACGTCTTGAGCATGCGCGTGCTGCGGCTGCTGCTCGCCGGCAGCGCGCCGGCGCGGATCCTGGCGCTGACCTTCACCAAGGCGGCCGCCGCAGAGATGGCAAAGCGGGTGTTTGCAAGCCTGGGCGCGTGGGTGACAGCCAGCGAGGCCGAGCTGACCTCGCGGCTCGCCGTGCTGACCGGCAGGCGCCCGACGCCAGAGGAGATGCAGCGGGCGCGCCGGCTGTTTGCGCTGGCGCTTGAGACCCCGGGCGGGCTCAAGGTGCAGACCATTCACGCGTTCTGTGAGCGGCTGCTGCAGCGCTTCCCGCTCGAGGCGGGAGTGCCGCCGCGCTTCACCATTCTCGACGAGCGGCAGCGGCGGGCGCTGCTCACCGATGCCATCGACGACACGCTCAAGCTCGCAACCGAGAGCCCGGCAACGCCGCTCGCGGCGGCGCTGCAGGTCGCCATCGCCTACGCCACCGACGACAATTTCGACGCAACGCTGGCAGAGGCGCTACGCGAAAGCGATTGGCTGCAGGAGGTGCGGGGCGAGCGCGCCGCCGGGTTCGCCACCGCCGAGGCGGACTACCACCGCCTGCTCGGAATTGCGCCCGGGGAACGGGCGGGGCGCGTGGAGGATGCGCTCGCCGCGGTGCTGACGGATGGCGAGCTGACGTGGCTGCGCGACGTGCTCGCGGGCGGTGGTGACGGCGACCAGCGTGGCGCGCAGCGCATCGGCGAGGCGCTGCGCGCCGGCACCCCAGGTGCGCGCATTGCGGCGCTGCAGCGGCTGCTGTTCACCGAGCGGGGAGAGCCGCGCAAGGCGTTGCTGACGCGGGCGCTCGGTTCCGCGCATCGGCAAGCCGAGACGCGGCTCGCGCGCGCGCAGGCCGAATTCGCGCGCCTCAACGAGCACCGGCT
>JBPYEF010000040.1:0-12655 GCA_051985875.1 Hyphomicrobiaceae bacterium | reverse complement strand
TCGCCATCACCCCGCTGTTTCTCGGCGAGGTCGTGCGCACCTACGCGTGGATCATCGTCCTCGGCAACAACGGGTTTCTCAACGCCGTGCTGATGCGCCTCGGCCTGATCGCCCGGCCGCTGCAGCTGATGTTCACGAGCTTCGGGGTGGTGACGGCGCTGGTGCACGTCACCCTGCCGGTGATGGTGATCATGCTGGCGGCGGCCCTGGCGCACATCGATCCGACCTACGCGCGCGCGGCATCGAGCCTTGGCGCCGGCCCAATCCGCAGCTTTCTCAGCGTGACCCTGCCGCTGTCAACGCCGGGCATCGTCGCCGGCGCTACCACCGCCTTCGCTTGGACCTTCAGCGCCTTTGCGACACCGCAGCTGATCGGCGGCGGCCAGGTGAACATGGCCGCCACCTTGGTCTACCAGCTCGGGTTTGCGAGCTTCAACTTCCCGTTTGCCGCGAGCCTATCGCTCGCCTCCCTGGCGCTGACCCTTGCCGTGCTCGGCCTGCTGCGCCTCGTTGCGCTCGGCATGCGTCCCCGGCCGGCGGCATCGTGAGCCGCCATGCCGCTCTCGCCCTACCAGCGCATGCTCGCGGTTGCCCTCAAGGTGCTCGTCCTCGCCGTGCTCGGCTTCCTGCTGCTGCCGGCAGCCGTTGTCGTCCTGGCAGCGTTCAATGACCAGGCAATCCTTGCGTTTCCCCCGCGATCGTGGTCCGGGCGCTGGTTCCTCAAGGCGCTCGCCTATTCCGATTTTCGCGCCGGGATCGGCAACGGGCTGATTGTCACCGCGTGGGCCTCATCGATCGCGCTGGTGGTCGGCGCCGCCTTCGCCTTTGCACTCGATCGCTATCACTTCCGCCTCAAGCGCGCGCTCGAGGCCGTGCTGCTCTCCTCGCTGATCGTGCCGCACTTTACGATCGGGCTCGGCTTTCTCATGCTGGCGGCGCAAGCCGGCTGGGCGCGCGGCTATGCGGTGGTCGTGGCCTGCCACATCGTCCTCGTGCTGCCGTTCGTGCTCAGGAGCGTCTATGTCTCGCTGCGCAACCTCGACCACCGGCTCGAGCTTGCCGCCGCGAGCCTCGGCGCCTCGCCGGCACGCGTGCTCGCCTCGGTGACCCTGCCCCTGCTGCTGCCCGGCCTGATCGGCGGCTGGCTGCTCGCGGCGATGCTGTCGTTCAACGAGTTCACCGCATCGCTGTTCGTGACCACCCAACGCACCCAGACGCTGCCGGTGGCGATGTACAATTACGTGCGTGAGTTTGCCGATCCCTCGATGGCTGCGCTGTCCGCCCTGTACATCGCCGCCACCGCCGCGCTGCTGCTCATCGCCCACGCCTGGCTCGGCCTGGGCAGCGTGCTGGATGTCGGGCATGGGCGGTAAACGCGACCCGGCGCGGCGCAGCGAGGTGCCCGCTTCCGCGGCCGAGGGGGTTCGCCTCAACGGCGCACGCAAGACCTTCGGCGGTGTCGTTGCCCTGCATGACGCCACTTTGTCGGTGCGCACCGGCGAGCTATTGACCCTGCTCGGCCCGTCGGGCTGCGGCAAGACCACGCTGCTCAACCTGGTTGCCGGGTTTCACGCGCCCGATGCCGGGGACATCGCCATCGATGGCCGGCGCGTCAACGACGTTCCGACCTACAAACGTCAGATCGGCATGATGTTCCAGAGCTACGCCCTGTTCCCGCACATGAGCGCGGCCGACAACATCGGCTACGGGTTGAAGGTGCGCGGAGTGGTCAAGGCCGAAGCGCGGCGGCGCGTTGCCGAGGCGCTCGCCCTCGTCAAGCTCGCCGGCGTCGAGGGACGCCGACCGCATCAGCTCTCCGGCGGACAGCAGCAGCGCGTCGCGCTCGCCCGCGCGCTCGTCGTCCGGCCAAAGGTGCTGCTGCTCGATGAGCCGTTCTCCGCCCTCGACCGCAACCTGCGCGCAGCGATGCAGGTCGAGGTCAGGGAGATCCAGCGCCAGCTCGGCCTCACCACCATCTTCGTGACGCACGATCAGGGGGAGGCGTTGAGCATCTCCGACCGCATCGCCGTCATGTTCGACGGCCGCATTCGCCAGGTCGGCACGCCCGAACAGGTCTACAGCCGCCCGTGCGACCGCCAGGTCGCCGCCTTCGTCGGCGACGTCAACGTGTTCGCGGGCCGCCTCGATCGGCTCGGTGATCGCTGCGCGCACGTGATCCTCGGAGCGGCACAGCTGGAGGTGCCGCGCGAGCCGCTGGCGACGCTGCGGCCCGGCGATGCCGTCGAGGTGTTCGTGCGCCCCGAGCAGCTCTACCGCGCCGCGCCCGGAGAGGCGGCCGCGGTCGAGGGTGTGGTCGCAGCGCACATCTTCCACGGCGCTCATGTCGATGTTCAGCTCGGCGTCGCCGCGGCGGTGGGGGGACGGGCGTTGCTGCGTCTGGCGGCACCACAGGCGCGGGATCGCTGGCCCGTCGGCGCACGGGTCGGTCTCGCCGTCGCGCGCGAGGCGGTTGCGTTCTTGCCGGTGCAGGCTCCATGATCGGGCGCCCATGACCGGCGCCATGGACCGGCGCGATGCCTGCGGCGCGCGGCCCACGCACTTCCGCCCGCAGCCGCGCGTCGGTCGAGGCAGAGGGTTGGCGAGCCAGAGGGTTGGCGAAGCGCGAGGGCAGGCGAGCGCGAAGACACGCAAACGGGGCCAGGCGAGCAAGAGGGCAGTTCCGATGACGGCAACGACCAGCACCGCGGCCGCCTACCTCGCCCTGCTCGCCGAGCGCGGCGTTGCATACCTGTTTGGCAATGCCGGCACCGATTTCGCGCCGCTGATTGAGGCCTACGCGCAAGCCGCACAGCAGGGCACCGCCGTGCCGCGCCCCATGCTGGCGACGCACGAGAACCTCGCCGTGTCGATGGCACATGGCTATGCGATGGTCGCGCGCCAGATCCCGGCGGTGATGGTGCACGTCAGCGTCGGCACGGCCAACATGGCATGCGCAGCGATGAACGCGGCGCGCGAGAACGTGGCCATGCTGCTGACCGCCGGACGCACACCGATTACCGAACAGGGCATGCCCGGGTCGCGCGATGGCTACATCCACTGGGCACAGGAGATGTACGACCAGGCCGGCATCGTGCGTGAGCTCGTCAAGTGGGACTACGAGCTGCGCAACGGCGAGCAGCTCGAAACCGTGGTCGACCGCGCCCTGGCCATTGCTGCCTCCGAGCCGCGCGGGCCCGTCTACCTCAGCTTACCGCGCGAGGTGCTGGCGGCGCCTGCCGCCGCGCGGCGCGCGGGACCGCGCGCACTCGCCGCGGCGCCCCCCGCTCCGGACGGGCAAGCATTGGCCGCGGCGGCACACATGCTCGCCGCGGCAAGCGCGCCGTTGATCATCACCGCCAATGCCGGTCGGGATCCCGCCGCCTTCACCGCACTCGGCACCTTTGCCGAGCGCTTCGCGGTGCCCGTGGTGCAGCACCATCCGCGCTATCTGTCGCTGCCCTCCGCACACACCATGAACTTCGGCTACGATCCGAGCGACCTTGTGCGCAGCGCCGATTGTGTGCTGGTGCTCGAGTGCGACGTTCCCTGGCTGCCGGGGCGCGTTGCGCCGCAGGCCAATTGCCGGGTGATCCACTGTGGCTTCGACCCGCTGTGCAGCCATATCCCCGTGCGCGGCTTTCGCAGCGATCTCGCGATCACCGGCGGTGGAGCCGCAACCCTTGAGGGGATAGCCGAGCGGTTGGCGGCCATCGCCGAACCGGCGGCGATCACCGCGCGGCGTGCCCGTTTGGCGCAGCGGCGCGCCGTGCTGACCGAGGGATGGCAGCAGGCGCGCGCCGCCGCGGGCGGGCGCATTCCCGTGCACCCAGCGTGGGTCAGCCATTGTCTCGGCGAGGCCAAGGACGCGCGGTCGATCGTCGTCAACGAGTATTCGCTGCGGCTCGAGCATTGTGCCTTTGCCCACCCCGACACGTTCTTCGGCTCGAGTGCGGCCTCGGGCCTCGGCTGGGGCGCGGGCGCGGCACTCGGCGCCAAGCTTGCCGCGCCGCAGCGCACGGTGATCGCCGTGCTCGGCGATGGGGCTTATCTCTTCGCCAATCCGGCGGCCGTCCATCACGCCGCGGCCCTGCACGAGCTGCCGGTGCTGTTGATCATTGTCAACAACGGGATGTGGAACGCCGTCTCGCGCTTCACCGCCGCCATGTACCCGGATGGAGCGGCGGTGAGGAGCAACGCGCCACCGTTCACGCGCCTCGACAAGCTGCCAAGCTTTGAGCAGATCTGCGCCGCGGCCGGGGGGTACGGGGAGCGGGTCGAAGACCCGGCGGCGCTGCCCGGCGCGCTGGCGCGCGCCTTGCGTGTGGTGCAGGAGGAGCGGCGCCAGGCGCTGCTGAACGTCATCTGCAGCACCGACTAGGCAAGGAGTCGCAGGCATAGGTCGCCGATGAAGGGCGCCCGCGCGCCGCGGCCGCCCGCGCCAGAACAAGCGCGGGAGAAAGCGCGGTAGGCCCGCAGATGGCGCGGTGAGGTCCGGCAGGCGCCGGCTTACGGGGCGAACAAGCGCCGACGCAGCTGAGCGAATGCCCCGGCAAGGGGTCGGAAGCGAAAGCGCAGGACGTGCGGCCCCGGCGCGACGGCAAGCGCACGGAAGAGCACGTTGGCGCGCAAAATCGGTGCCGGCTTGCCATCGATGTCGGCAAACCACCAGGGATGCCACAGGTCGTTGAGCACCACCCAGCCGCCATCGGGGCTGTCGGCGGCGATCACCACCTTGCCGTTGCCATAGGAGAGAATACGCGCGCGCCCGGGCCGCCGCGGCGCGACGTCGGCAGGTAGCGCGGTGGCTTGCAGCAACACGGTCGAGGCGAGGTCGGCTTGCGGCCACACGCCGTTGGCGAGCAGCCGATCAAAATCGGCCGCGCGTGCGGCGCGCGCAACAGCACGCGGTCGAAGGCATCGCGGTTCTCGTAGATGTAGGCATCGGGGGTGCGCGCAATCAGCGGCAGGGGCTCGCCACGCTCGGCCGTGTCGATCGCCGCAATCGGCACCCCGGTGGCAATGAAGCGCAGGCCGAGCAGGTTGGCGAGCGTCGAGCGGTAGGAGGGAAACAGGGGCGAAAATTTGCGCTCCTCGGGCAACCCGACGTTGTCCTGAGCCCCCGTCGCCTGGCTGTAGAGTGCAAGGCGCAGAGGGTTGTAGCCGAGCGTATTCTCAAGGCCGTGCACCAGGCTGGCTGCCGGCCAATGAAAGCCAAGCCCGGCGAGCTCGACGCGATCGCGGCGCGTGTCGTTGTCGACGACCAGGCGCCGCAAGGTGGCGATTGTCGCGTTGCCGGTCGCGGGCTGCAAGACGTCGTAGATGGCGGGCGGCAGGGCGGTCGCGGAACTCGGGCCATTGTTGACCGCAAGGTCGGCTGCCGTCACGACGGCAAGGATGGCTGCGGCCGCCAACGGCCGCGCCGGCAGGCGGCGCTTGGCTGCGGCGAGCGCCACGACCGCGGCCGCGCCCCAGCAGCAGGCCGCGAGCAGCGGCGGCCAAAGACGCGCCACGCGCCCGAGCTCGAACCCCAGCAGCCCGGCAACGAGCGCCGCCGCGGCGGCGGCCGCAGCGAGCGCACGCACGGGCTTGGACGGAAACCGAACGAGGGGCGCACGAAACAGCCGATGCGTCGCGTAGCCGGCCAGGATCGCTGCGAGCGCCCCGATGAGAAACGTCGCATCGGCGGGACGGCGGTAGAGCGCGACCCCCGGCAACAGCGCGTAGGCGATGCTAAAAAACGGCGTGTACCCCCCGAGCGCATAGAGGAGGGCTAGCAAAGCGGCGCAGGTAAAGAAGCGGATGTCCTTCGCCCATAGCTCGCCGCGCAGCGCCGCGAACAGCAGCAGCAACAGGGGGATGATGCCGATGTACAGGACGCCCATGTTCTGGGCGAGGAACAGCCCGGTATCCGGCCAGGCGAAGCTCGGCGGCCCCCAGTAGTCCTCCATGCGCCCCGCGGCACCGAACAGGTCGGGCAGCACCAGCGTCAGTAGCAGGGCGGGGTGCAAGGAGCCGCGCGCCGCGCCGAGATAGCCGATGAGCGGGCGGTTCGACTGCGCAACGAACAACAGTGTGAGGGTGATCGGGATCGCCGCCAGCAGAGCGCCAAGGAACCCGGCAGCGAGCAGCGGCAGCACCGCCTGGCGCAGCGCGTGCCTTGGCCGGGACGCAGACAAGACCCGCCACACGGCATAAGCAGCGAGCAGATAGAGGACGAGCAGGGCGACCTGATCGCGCCCGAGCCCGATCGCGGCGAGGACCGTTCCCAACGCGGCGGCGTAGGCGAGCGAGCGCCGCGCCAACACGCGCTCGAGACAGACGAGGGCGAGCGGCAGATAGGCGAGGCTCAGCACCTGGCCGATGTGCTGAATGCGCCAGGCCATCGATGCGCCGAAGCTGAAGGCGAGCGCCGCGATCAGGCCTCCGGCCCAGTGCCAGCCACGGTCGCGGAACCACAGCAGAAGCGCCGCGCCGCCGAGAGAGACCATCGCCAGCGCCGTCGCGTCGATCGCCCACAGGCTGGGTGAGCCGGTGAGCGCGGCGAGCGCAAGAAAGGGGGGCGAGAACAGCATCGCCTGCGGGTCGGCAATCTGCGGATGGCCGCTGAAGGCAAAGGGCGTCCAGAACGGCGATTGGCCCTGGTGCAGCGCCGCAGCGAGAAAGGCGATCTGCGGCGCGAACGTCCCCTTGGCATCCCATGGGATCGTCACCCGCCCGGAAAGCCAGGGCCAGTCGAAGAGTCCGGCAAGGATGAGATAGAGCCCGAGCGCCGGCAGGAACGGGTCGACGCGCAAGCCCGTTCTGCCGCGCAGCGCCGCCGCCCGCGGCCATACCGCCGGCAGCACTCGGCGCAGCGGACGAGGCGCGGGTTGCACCGCTATCCTCCGCTTGCGGCGCGGGGCGCGGCCAGGGTTGCGTGACCTGCCCGCAGGGAAGGCTTCTGTGCTCGGCGCGCCCGCGTCGCCCGGTAGCGCGCGCAAGCATGGGCGAAGCCGAGCTCGGGTGCGCGGAGCACTGACCGATCGCTGCGCGCGTGGCGCGGCGCATGCACGGGTGGAACGCCGCCCTGCCCGCCGTTCACATCCCCTTCGCGCCGTCGTTGGCGTGCAACGGTGTGGCGAGGAATTTCGCTCCGCCCGGCTATCTGTGCGACGGCCGCAAACCGCTGGGATCGGCGATGCTGCGTGTGCTGTGCGTGCCCGCGGCTCGCCTCGGCTACCTGCTGGCGCATGACTGTTCCACCCGCCGTGTCTTACGCGTTGCTTGTCCTCATCGCCATGCGCATCGGCCGGACGTTAGCCCGGTAGCGCGAGGATGTCGGTGTGGCCGACCACCGCGCCCGTGCGCCGCAGCGCCCGCCAACGCGCAACGCGCGCGCTGCTTAACAGGCCGGTTTCGCCCGCCGCGATGGCGCAGCCCTCGACCAGCTCGCCGATCAGCGCTGCATCTTCGCTTGCCAACCGCCAAGGGCTGTCGCCGGTGCTGACCGCATAGCCGACCGCACGCAAGGCCGCGGCCAGCTGCCTGCCGGCATCGGGTCCCGCAGCGGGTCCAAACCCCTTGTCGCCGCGCTGATGCGCATTGAACGCGGCGATCAGGGCAGCGTCGTCCTCGCACGGCGGCGCGAAGTGCTGCGTGCCGTCATAGGTGAGCGCGGCATAGAACGCGCACTGCCCCGGGAGCAGCCTCGCCAGGCGTAGCATGAACGGCACCGAGACGAGGTCGAACAGCGCCGAGGCGGTGACAAGATCGGTCGGGGAGGCGAGCAGCGCCTCGAGCTCGCCGACCAGGTCGGCGCGGCGGAAGGCGACGCCGATGCACTTTTCCGCCTTGTAGAGCTCGAGCCCGCTCGCCTGCCGAGCGGCGCGGTCGGCCCAGGCGGCGAGCCGCTGTTCCGCGGCGTCGAGCAGGGCCTGATCGGCATCGATCAAGGTCCAGTGCTGTCTCGGGCCGAGCAGCGGCGCGATGGCGCGCAGGTTCGATCCCGTGCCACAACCGAGGTCGGCGACCGCGATCGCCGCGCGCGGCTGCAAGGCCTCGACCAACCCTTGCGCCAGCGCGCCGTTGCGCGCGCGGCGGTCGGCGGCCTCGCGCAGATCGAGCCAGCGCGCGCTGAACCCCGTCATGTCCGCTGCCCCAGATGCTCGCTGCGGGTAATGGCGATGATCACCGCCGCAATGCGGCGCGCGGTTTCCTCCCAGCGCGGCAACCGCTGCCCGGCGGCCCATGCCGCGTCCGCAAGGCGGCCGCGCAGCGCCCGGTCGGTCAGCACGCGCTCGAGGGCCGCGCTCAGCGCCGGCACGTCGCCCGGCACCACCTTGAGTGCGGCTCCATCGGGTACCGTCTCTGCCGCCGCTCCCCCCGTCGTGCACACGATGGCCAGTCCGCGCGCCATCGCCTCGCCGAGCGCCATCCCGTAGCCCTCATAGAGCGATGGCATGACAAAGGCGTCGGCGCTCGCATAGATCTCCGCAAGGCGGCTTTGCGTCACCGGCCCGACCAGCGTCACGCGCCCGCGCAGCCCCGATTCGACGATCGCCTGCTGCAGGTCCGCAAGCGCCTCCTCGCTGCGGTCGGTGGGTCCGGCAATCGTCAGCTGCCAGCCGTGGCGCGCCAAGGGGGCAAGCGCGCGAACGAGCGCGGCATGGGCCTTGCGCGGCACGACGGCACCGACTGCCAGCAGCTGCAGATCGTCCCGACCCGAGCCGCGTGCGCGCGGCGCCGGGTCCGTTCCCGGCTCGGCGATCGTGATTTTGGCCGCGGGTACGGCAAACCGCTGCGTCAGCGTATGAGCGGTGATCCCACTGGTGACGACCACGTGCTTGGCGTGCGCAAGCGCCGCTCGTTCGAGGGCTTGCAGCAATGCCTGGCGCGCGGCGCTCAGCCCTGCTTCGAGGCAGAGCGGATGGTGCACGAGGGCAACCATCGGCACGCGGATGCCGGCGAGCAGCGGGCTCGGCAGTGCGCCGTATGCCAGGCCATCGATCAGCACGACGCGGCCGCGGATCGCCGTCAGGGTGCGCTCCGCCTGGCGCAGGTCGCACGCGCTCGGATCGGGAAAGCCGCCGGGCAGCGGCACGTGGCATGCATGCACGCCATGGGACGGGAGCAGCGCCAGCACGCGCCGGGCGTACGCGTAGCCCCCGGTCGGCAGATCGATATCCCCCGGAACGGCGAAGCACACCGGGGTCATGCACTGCGCCCTTGTGCGGCGGAGGCGAGCGGCGCTTCGAACACGGCGCGCGCAAGATCCGTCTCGCGCACGCTGACGCGCAGCTTGGCAAGTTGCTTGCCGTCCGCACCCAGCGCCCCGGCGCGGGCCGCGGCGGCGATCGCATCGAAGATGTAGCGGCACAGGAACTCGGTCGTCGTCAGCTGGCCCTTGAACTGCGGCAGCGTGTCGAGGTTTTGGTAGCAAAGCGGGGCGAGCGTCGCCCGCAGCAGGTCCATCGCCGCGCCGATGTCGACCACGACGTTGGCACTGGTGAGCTGTTCGCGGAAGAAGGCAACGTCGACGATGAATGTGGCGCCGTGCAGGTTCTGGGCCGGACCGAAGAACGGATCGGGCAAACTGTGGGCGACCATCATCCGGTCACGCACCTCCACCGCATACATGGGGCCTCTCTCCCTCGTCAGGGTTGCGGATAGCAGATCACGGGGGCGAGCCCGCGGGCATCGTGCGCCAGGATGCGCGGCAGCTCGCGCGGCGCGTCGGCAAAGGCGACATCCTCGGCCACCAGCGCATCAAGCGCTGGTACGGCCAGCAGCCGCATGGCCGCAGCCAAGCGCCGCGCTGGGCTCCAGCGCGCCCGCCGCGGCGTCGCAACGTGGCCCACTTGCGAGGCGATGAGGCGCAGCCTGCGGCTGTGGAACGCACCGCCGAGGTCGGCCAGCACCGGCTTGGCACCGTACCAGCTCAACTCGACGATCGTGCCCTCGAAGCCGACGCACGCGATCGCGCACTTCAGGCCCGCGCTACTGGCGCTGGCGTGGAAGGCGACGTCGGCCTCCCCCGGTGCCTGTTCGGGTAGCGCAAAGCGCGCCCCGAGCGAAGCGACGAGCGGGGCGCGCCCTGCGTCGATGTCGACGGTCGTCACCTCCGCCCCGGGCAAGCGCGCCGCAAGCGCCGTTACCAGCAGGCCGACGACACCGGCTCCGACCACGACGATGCGGCTCGCGGGACCGCAACCGGCATCCCACAGCCCGTTGAGGGCGGTTTCCATGGTCGCGGCCAGCGTCGCCCGCCGCGGCGGCACGGCATCGGGCACCGGCACCAGGCTGGCGAGCGGGGCATTGAACTGATCCTGGTGCGGATAGAGGCAGAACACCGTGCGCCCGTGCAGCTCGGCCGGCCCGATCTCGACCACGCCGGTCGCGCAATAGCCGTATTTCACTGGAAAAGGGAAGGCGCCCTCCTGGTGCGGACCCCGCATGCGCTCCCATTCCGTCTCCCCGACCTCGCCATGGCACACCAGGCGCTCGGTGCCGCGGCTGATGCCGCTGAACAGGGTGCGCACCCGCGCTTCGCCCGGGCCGGGAGCGGGCAGCGGCGCGCTGACGAGCGAGACCACGCCGGGGCTCGTGTACCAGATTGCGCGGCAGTGGTGTCCGGTGCCGGCGCGGCGCCGCACGGGGCTGCCCTTGCCAGCGGCGGCCGCCGGATCACGCCTCGCATGAGCGACCATCTCGACCTCTCCACGCTCGATGCCACCGCGGCGCCGGCCCCGCGCATTCGCCTCAGCCTTACGACACCATCGGGGCTGCAGTCCATCGACGCGCTGACGCGTCGCCGCCGCATCGTGCTTGCCCTCAACCTCGTCACCTATGCAGTGATGCTGAGCGCGGGGGCGCGTATTCTGTTGAGCGACGGCGGCGGGCTGGTCGCCGTCGTCCTGCTGTGCTGCTTTGCCATCGGCACGCCCTGGACGGTGCTCGGCTTCTGGAACGCCCTGATCGGCCTGTGGCTGCTGCATTTCCGCAAGGATGCGCTGGCCGAGGTCGCGCCCTTCGCTGCCTGCACCGGCAGCGCGCCGCTGCACATCGACACCGCGGTGCTGATGACCTTGCGCAACGAGGACCCCGCGCGGGCGCTGTCACGGCTGCGCGCAATGAAGGCGAGCATCGATGCCACCGGGGAGGGGGCGCGCTTTGGCTATTTCGTGCTGAGCGACACCAACGACCCCGCGATCGCCGAGGCGGAGGAGAAGGCGCTCACCGCCTGGAGGACCGCCGACGCCGCCGGCGGGCGTATTCACTACCGCCGCCGCGCGCACAATGCCGGTTTCAAGGCCGGAAATGTGCGCGACTTCTGCACCCGTTGGGGCAACGACTACGTGCTGATGCTGCCGCTCGATGCCGACAGCCTAATGGCCGGCACCACGGTCGTGCGGTTGGTGCGCATGATGCAGGAGAACCCCAAGATCGGCATCCTGCAAAGCCTGGTCGTCGGCATGCCGGCCGCCAGCGCCTTCGCCCGCATCTTCCAGTTCGGCATGCGCCATGGCATGCGCTGCTACACCATGGGCCAGGCGTGGTGGGTCGGCGACTGCGGGCCGTTTTGGGGGCACAACGCCCTGGTGCGCATCGCCCCGTTCCTCGGGGAATGCGACCTGCCGCTGCTGCCCGGAAAGGGCCCGCTCGGTGGTCACGTGCTCTCCCACGACCAAGTGGAGGCCGCCTTGATGCGGGCAGCCGGCTATGAGGTGCGCGTGCTGCCCGAGGAGCGCGGCAGCTGGGAGGAAAACCCCCCGACCATGCTCGAGTTTGCGCGCCGCGATGTGCGCTGGTGCCAGGGGAACCTGCAGTACCTGCGCCTGCTCGACCTACCAGGCCTCTATCCGACGAGCCGCTTCCAGCTCGCATGGGCGATACTGATGTTCATCGGCATCCCCGCCTGGACGCTGATGCTGGCGCTGCTGCCGCTGGCCGCGCTGTCCCCGCACCCGGCCTTCCCGACCACGGCGGCAATCGTCCTCTACGCCGTGTTCTTTGCCATGTACCTGATGCCGAAGATCGCCGGGCTGCTCGACGTCATGTTGACGCGCCACGGCGTCGAGCGCTATGGCGGATGGTCGCGCTTTGCTGCGGGTGCGGCGATCGAGCTCGTCTTCTCCTTCCTGCAGGGTGCGGTGTCGACGATGCGCACGACGATCTTCATGCTCGGCCTGCTCGCCGGCCGCTCGGTCGTGTGGGGCGGACAAGCGCGCGATGCCCGGCGCCTGTCCTGGGCGGAAGCGGCTCGGCAACTGTGGCCGCAGACACTGTTTGGCGGCCTCATCTGCGGCGCGCTGCTCGCGGCCGCGCCAAGGTTGCTCTTGTTCAGCCTGCCGCTCACCGCGGGCTACCTGCTCGCCATTCCCTTCGCCGTATCGACCGCCGATCCGCGGCTCGGCCGGATGCTGCAGCGGCTGGGGTTGTGCGGCATCCCTGAGGATTTTGCCGCGCCGCCGGAGATTGCGGCCGTGCGCGCGACGCTCGGATGAGACCGCCATGCCCGGCAGCCATGCGGCCGCCCTGCAGCTTGATCCCGCGTTCGCCCCGCTGCGGCGCTCGCTCGCACTCTACTACCAAGATGCGGCACGAACCCGGGCGATGGACGCGCTCTATGCCCGCTTCCTGAAGCCGGGCGAGCTTGCCTTCGACATCGGCGCACACG